>JACCZN010000223.1 GCA_013695915.1 Rubrobacter sp. | reverse complement strand
GGCGCGGGCGGCACCCCCCGGCCCGCCCAGGTGTTGAGCCCGATGTGGTGGTGGTAGCCCCCGGCGGAGAGGAAGACCGCCTCCTCCCCGTAGCGCTGGGTCACCTCGAAGCCCAGGGTGTCCCGGTAGAACCCGAGGGCCCGGTCGAGGTCCGCGACCTTGAGGTGGACGTGCCCTATGCGGGTCTCGGGGTGGATGGGGGCGCTGCTCTCTTGCTCCATCTGCGGCTCCTTCTCCGATAGTAGGGGCCGTCTACCGGCCCAGGGCGTTCACTATGATAACGCCCGCGAGAGCCACGGCACCGCCCGCGATGGAGAGGAGCGTGGGCACCTCGCTGAGCCAGAGGAAGGCTATCAGGATCGCGAGCACCGGCGAGAGATAGAGGAAGCTCGCCGCCCGGGAGGCGGGGAGGCGTGAGATCACGGCCGCGTACGTCACGTACGCCACGGCGGTCGGGAAGACGCCCAGGTACACGACGGCGAGCGTCGCGCCGGGCGGTGCCGAGCCCACCTCCCCCGCGAGACCGGGCAGGAAGACGAGGGCCGGGAGGGTGCCGGCCCACACGGCGTAGGCTGCGAAGGTAAGGGCGCCGTACTTTGCGAGGTACGGCTTCTGGACCACGAAGTAGACGCTCACGGAGAAGGCGGCGGCCAGGACGAAGAAGGCTCCCGGCGCGAGCCGCAGGCCCCCTCCCTCGCCGAGGGCTATAAGGGCGGCCCCGGCGAAGCTCACGGCCATCCCGAACCAACCGACCGCGCGGAGCCGCTCCCCGAGAAAGGTCACCGCCAGCAGGGCCGTGAAGATCGGGGCCGTAGCTACGAGCAGGCTCGCGGCCCCGGCGGTCACCGTGACCTCGCCGTAGGAGAGCCCCAGATGGTACACGGTATGGGCCAGGAAACCGCAGAGCAGGATCGCCGGGAGGTCGCGCCGCTGTGGGAGCCGCATCCGGGTGGCTAGCGCGTAGACCCCGAGCACCCCGGAGGCCACGAGCAGCCGCAGGAGCGCCACGTGGTCGGGCCCGTAGCCCTCGAGCCCCGCCCGTATACCGGCGAACCCCGAGGCCCAGAAGAGCAGAGTCGCGGCGAGCAGGAGCACTATCTTCAGGTCCGGCTCCGTACCTTTCACCGCTCTATTCTAGACCTTTCCTGGCACGAGACGGCCCGGCTTTCTATACTCGGGGGGCTAGGGGAACAGTCGTACAACCCAGGGTCGGAGGACCGGCATGCAGACCGACGTCAGAGACCGAAGCCGCACCATCCTCGAGGGCCGGGACCGGGCGCCCGCGCGGGCCATGCTCAAGTCCATCGGCTTTACCGACGAGGACCTCGAGAAGCCCATAGTCGGGGTGGCGCACACCTGGATCGAGACCATGCCCTGCACCTACAACCAGCGCCGCCTCGCCGAGCGGGTCAAGGAGGGCGTCCGGGAGGCCGGGGGCACCCCGATGGAGTTCAACACCGTCGCCATCTCCGACGGCATCACCATGGGCACGGAGGGCATGAAGACCTCCCTCGTAAGCCGCGAGGTGATAGCCGACTCCATCGAGCTCGTCGGGCGCGGGCACATGTTCGACGCGGTGGTCTCCCTCGTCGGCTGCGACAAGACCTTGCCGGGAGGGGCGATGTCCCTGGTCCGGCTCGGCGTGCCGGGCTTCGCCCTCTACAGCGGCTCGATCTCCCCGGGCCGTTTCAAGGGCCGGGACGTGACCATCCAGGACGTGTTCGAGGCCGTCGGCTCCCACGCCGCAGGTACGATGTCGGACGAGGACTTCAAGCTCCTCGAAGACTCGGCCTGCCCGAACGCCGGGGCCTGTGGCGGCCAGTTCACCGCCAACACCATGGCGATGGCCCTGGAGTTCCTCGGCCTCTCCCCGATGGGCTCCGCGAGCCCGCCTGCCAACGACCCCAAAAAGGACGAGGTCGCCGTCGAGGCCGGAAAGCTCGTCATGGACCTCCTCCACCGCGGCCTCGCGCCCGCCGACATCCTGACCCCCGCCGCCTTCGAGAACGCCATCGCCGCCGTAGCCGCGAGCGGCGGCTCGACCAACGCCGTGCTCCACCTGCTCGCCATAGCCCGCGAAGCGGGCGTCCCGCTCGCCATCGAGGACTTCGACCGCGTAAGCGGACGCACCCCCACGATAGCGGACCTCAAGCCCGGCGGCCGCTACACCGCCGTGGACCTCGACCGCGCCGGCGGCACCCGTCTCCTCGGCCGGCGGCTCCTGGAGGCCGACCTCATAGACGGCACGCAGCGCACCCCGAGCGGCCGCACCATCGCCGAGGAGGTCGAGGACGCGGAGGAGGCGCCGGGACAGGACGTGATCGTGCCGCTCTCAGAGCCCCTGAGCCCCACGGGCGGGCTGGTCATACTGCGGGGCAACCTCTCCCCGGAGGGGTGCGTCGTCAAGGTCGCGGGCTACACCCGGCTCCACCACCGGGGTCCGGCCCGCGTCTTCGACTCCGAGGAGGAGGCGATGGACGCGGCAACGCACGGCCGGATCTCCTCCGGGGATGTAGTCGTGATCCGGTACGAGGGACCGCGCGGCGGCCCCGGTATGCGAGAGATGCTCGGCGTGACCGCCGTGCTGGTCGGGCAGGGTCTCGGCGAGTCCGTCGCCCTCCTGACCGACGGCCGCTTCTCCGGCGCGACTCGCGGCCTCATGGCCGGTCACGTCGCCCCCGAAGCCGCCATGCGCGGCCCCATAGCCGCCCTCCGGGACGGCGACACCGTAACCTTCGACCTGGAGAGCCGCCACCTGGACGTGGACCTCTCCGACGAGGAGATAGAGACCCGCCTCGCGGGCTGGCAGGAGCCTCCGCCCCGCTACTCCACAGGGGTCATGGCGAAGTACGCCGCCCTCGTCTCCTCGGCCTCAAAGGGCGCTATCACAGAGGCCTGGCGCGACGGCGAATCGTAAGACGCCTGACAGAACACCCCCGGCGGGACACCTGCACCCGCCGGGGCCCGCTCTCTAACGTAGAGGCGCGGCTCGCTCAGAAAGGACGGAAGCTCCGGGCGGTCAGCTCGTCCACTATCTCCTTCGCCAGCTCCTCCGAGCGGTCGGCGTCGTACCCGGCGGTGTAGAGCAGCTTCTGCATGAAGGGCTTTGGCTGGTTGTTGGTGGTCTGTACGACGAGCGCCGCCAGGAACGCCTCCAGGCTCCCCGCGTTGCTCGCACCGGGGTTGGCGTTCACGAACCTCGCGAAGCACGGGTCGTGGACGCAGTACGCCTGTCGCTCGACGTAGACCCTGCTGGCCCCGACGGCCTCCTCTATGGGCCCGCCGCAGTGGTCGCACAGTATCCGGGGCACCGGTCCCCCGCTCTCGCTCAGCACGTAGTCCACCCGCATCTTCTGGCTCCCACCTCTCTTCGGGACAAGGCACACGATCCCTTTCCGGGCAGTTCGACCGCGCCCGCAGTGTACAACGGGTGGGACTGCTTGATCCGCCTCTCGGGATGGCGCAAAATGTGGCCGGAGCCACAAACCAGGCAGGAGGGAGAAAGTTGCCGGAGGAGAGGAGCACGGGCTGGAAGCTGATGCACAGCCTATGGATGCTCTGGTTCCTCACCCTCGGCTTCTTCAACTGGGTAGCCTTCGTCTACATCGGGGTCCGGGTCCGGCAGCGAAGGTGGGTGCTGTGGGGCCTCTTCTACTCGATCCCACTCCTCTTGTTCATAGTAATAGACACCTCGGACATCGAGAGCTGGCCGGTGGACGTTGCGACGGCCGCGCTGCTGGCGTTGGGTGTCGCTTCTGTGCTACACGGTTTCAAGGTACGCAAGGAGTACCTGCTCCGCCTCGACGCCCGCCAGAGACAGGAGTCGGGCCACGCACGGGAGGAACTGCGAGGAGTCGAAACCGGCACCTCCCCGCAGGCGAGGACTGAGCGCGCGCTGCTCCTCGCCATCCGGTAGAACGGCGGTTGGATCACGCCGGCCGAGGCCACGGTGGAGACGTCTCTCTCGCTGGAGGAGGCAGACCGGATGCTCTCCGAAATGGCCGCCGGAGGCCACGTGCGCGTCGAGGTAGAGAACGGTAACCTCTACTACGTGCTCCCCAGGAAGAGAAGCGTATAGCTCTGACGGACCGGTCCTGCGCCGTTGCGACCCCGGAGACCGTTTGTTAACTTGGAGAGGAGAGAGCATCCGACATCGGGGGAGTTGAGGGAGATCGACAACAAGCTGGTCGGCGGTATCTGCCTGAACGCCGTGGGTGTAGTCACCCTGCTGATCGGCGCCGTGCTCTACGGAGCAGGGTCCGCGCTCTTCATCGCGGGGATGGCGATCATGGCGGTCTCCTTCCTCCTGATGCTCATGGGAGCCCGGAGCTAGCCGCTCCCCTCCGGCCCGGAACGCTCCCGGTTCAGGGCGAGCAGGCCCTTCAAGACCTCCTCGTCCGGCAGGTCCTCCGGCCACCCGTAGAGGGCGTAGACCGCGCGGTCGAGCCGGGCGTGGGCGTTCGCCAGCCACACCGGGCGCTCGTTGTAGAGGTTCGTGAGGGTCCGCCGCTTCAGCTCCGCTCCGGTAGCTCCCTACGGGTCCAGCCAGTTGCGCCGGTAGGCGTCCAGCTCGCGGGCCGCCTCCGCGACCTCCGCCCGCCCCTCCCCCGAAGGTTCCGGGAACGGGAACGTCTCGAAGCACGTCGTCGGCGTGTAGCGAAAACCGCTCTCCGCGTCGCGAAGCTGCGTGCCTGTCCTCCGTGCCCAGACCTCGTGAGCCTGTGAGTGCAGCACCCCAAAGAAGTAGTCGTCGTCGCGGGCGAAGGCGATAACCTGAGAGTCTGGCAGCGTCGCGGCGTCTAGCCAGACGAAGAGTCGGTGTTTGGCCACACGAGCAGTCGCCAGGTAACGAGAGAGTCCGTCTAGCGCATTGCGCATCTCCACGCGTGGGCGCTCGTGCAGCCACCATTTCTTTCGGGTCGCTCCATACTTCGGTTTGACGTGAGTCTCTACGTGCTGGAATGGCATCTCGTACAGAGCGGCTTCTTCAAGGGGCATGTCTGCACCGAAATCCAAGATCCACATGTTTCGCGAACGACGAGTTATGTCCAGCCCATTGGCCCAAGGGCGTACCACGTCAGAATTGGGGCGGCCGTTGGGGTTCACGGGAGCTTGCAGCATGCAGCGCGCAACCTCGTAGGAAACGTCGAAAGCGGCGCCCTTCTTCGTACCCTCAAACTGGATCAGCCGGTTCTCTCGAAGTACCCGTGCCGTCGAGAGATCGAGGTCGCCGGTCAGGTCCGAGTAGATGTTCTCCACGGGCGCGCCGTCCAACGTGCGGTCTGTCTCTGAGCCGTCGTCGAAGCCGACCATTGAGACATGCACCGCCGCGCCGTTCAAGATCCAGGGTCGGTCTGACTCCGCGAAGAAGATGTTGCCGTACTCCCTGATGCGCTCCAACACCCGCCGGTTAGCGCCGCCCCGAATCGCCTGCGTCGCCAAGAGCCCGGCCCTGGTGGTATTTCCGGAACGTATCTTGGCGCGGGCCTTCTCGAACCAGTAACAGACGAAGTCCGCGAATGCGGGCACGCGGTTCTCGTATAGATTGAAGAGGTCTTCTACGTAGTCGCCGCCGAGTTCTTGCCGGATCTTGTTGCCACCGAGGAACGGCGGGTTGCCGATTATTACGTCGGCCGCGGGCCACTCGGGCTCCCGCACCTCGCCGTCCCGGCGCTCGACTACGGCGTCCAGGTTGAGGATGTTGGTCATGGGGCCGAGGATGGGCTCCTGGCGGGTGCCGAAGCCGTTCTCTACCATCCACTGGAGGTAGCCGATCCAGACGGAGACCTGCGTCAGCTCGTGGGCGTAGGGGTTGGTCTCTATGCCGTGGAGCTGCTCGGGGCTGACGCCGGGGAAGAACGGGTTCAGGCCGACCTTGCCCGCGAAGGCGGAGACCTCTTTCTCGAGGTTCAGTAGCTGGCGCAGGCTCACGTACAGGAAGTTCCCCGAGCCGCACGCTGGGTCGAGGACGCGCACCTCGCGCAGCCGCTCCACGAAGCCCGAGATCCCGGCCTCTATCTTCCGCTGGTCGCCCCGCTTCCTTGCGGCGCTCCGCCCACCTTCCTGCTGCCTGTCGTAGAGGCTCCCGGTCTCCTGCCGCACGGCCTCCCACTCCCGGCGCAGGGGTGCCATGAGGACCGGCTCGACCACAGCGAGGATGTCCTCCCGGCTCGTGTAGTGCGCCCCGAGCTGGGAGCGCTGGGCGGGGTCCAGCGACCGCTCGAAGAGGATGCCGAAGATCGCGGGTTCCACCGAGCCCCAGTCGAGCCGGGCCGCGGCGGCGAGTATCCCCAGCTCCGAGGGCTTCAGGGGGAGCGTGTCCCCGTCGGCGAAGAGGCCGCCGTCGAAGTTCGGTATCTCTTCGAGGAGGAAGTCTCCCCCGGCGGACATGGCCGTGAAGAGGTCCCCGGCGTACTGGGCGAACCGCGCGGGCTCCCGCCGGGTCCTCTCGACGACCCGCCCGAAGAGGCCCTCGGGGAGCAGGCCCACGTCCTCGGCGAAGAGGCAGAAGAGGAGCTTGTTCAGGAAGTGGGCGGCGCGGCGGGGATCCTCGCCGCGGGAGCGCAGGCCATCGGCCAGACGGGCGAACTTCTCGGCGGCCTCGGCGGTCACGCTCTCGGCGGTGCGGCCGGGCCGGAGGGCCTCCGGGTCCTCGAAGAGGGCGCGCAGGACCCGCAGGTTCTCCGGGTCGGGCAGCTCGGCGGTCGAGAAACTGTAGACCTGCTTTACCGTGTCGGTGAAGTTGGTGTGGACCTCGAAGCGGTCCATGTCGCTGACCACGAGCAGGGGCGGGTTGCCGAGGTCCTCCCGGTAGAGGAGAAGCTGGCCGTAGGCTGCGGAAAGGTCCTTGTGGCGGCCCTTGTACTCCCAGGCGAAGCGGCCCCGGTACCAGACGTCGGCGAATCCCTTGCCGCCACCCGTCTTGCCCACGCCCTTCTCGAAGGTAAAGGACTCGCCCTCCGGGTCCACCTCCGAGGGCGTCTTCTGGCCGAGCATGGCGCAGAGGTCCAGGAAGTGCTCCTGAGAGGCCGAGCGCTCGGTACGGCGGTTCCCCTGCCAGCGGTCGGCGAACTCCTGGGGCGTCGTGGTCGGCAAGCTAACCCTCCTCTTCCGCGGTCTCTGGGGCGGGAGCCTCCGCGCGGGCGTCGAGCCAGCGCAGGATGTCGTCTACGACGCGGTCCCGCTCCGGGTCGTTCAGGGTCTCGTGGTAGAAGCCCTCGTAGAGCTTCAGGGTCACATCGCCGGAGGAGACGTTCTCCGCGAGGTACCGGCTACCGTCCGGGTCCGCGAGGCGGTCGGCAGTGCCGTGCAGGACGAGGAGCGGCAGGGAGAGGTACTCGATGCGGGTGTCTATGAGCTCGATGGCCCGGAGCAGCTCGGCCCCCGTGCGCGCCGGGGCGTTGCCGGAGGGCACGAGCGGGTCCCGGCGGACCTCCCGCGCCACGGCCGGGTCCCGGGAGAGCGCGGCCTCGTCCACCCGCACGGCTGGGACCCACGGCAGCACGGCGCCCACGACCTTCGAGAGTCGCACCAGCAGCGGGGAGACATCCTCGCCGGGCTGCAGCACGGGGCTGCTCAGGATGAGGCCCCGGACATCGAGCCCCTGGTAGAGCGCGAGCAGCACCGCCACCGTGCCGCCCATGCTGTGTGCGAGCACGAAGACCGGTGCCTCGGGCTCCCCCCGCCGCACGCGTTCCAGGAACGAGGCCAGCTCCTCGGTGTACCGGTCGAACCGGGAGACGTAGCACCGCCGCCCCTCGGAGTTCCCGTGCCCCAGGAGGTCGAAGGCCCGCGCCGCGTACCCGTCGCGGGCGAGCCGGTCCCCCACGAGGTCGTACCGGCCGCTGTGCTCCTTGAGGCCGTGCAGGATGACGACCGAGGCCCGGGGCGTGACGGGCGGTGAGCCGTAGACCCCGGCAGTGGGCCGGGGCCGCCACCAACGCTCGTAGAGGGTTTCGCCCTGCGGCCCGTAGAAGTGGTCCCCGCCGCGGCGCACCCCGAAGCCGCCGCGGAGTTCCTTCCGGCGTCCGTCCATCCTCCCGGCTTCTAGCTCTCTCCGGAGCCGGGGGCCGGAAGCCCGAGGTGCCCGTAGGAGCGGCGGGTGGCGATGCGGCCCCGGCTCGTGCGCTGTATCAGGCCGCTCTGCAAGAGGTACGGCTCGTAGACGTCCTCCACCGTGTCCCGCGCCTCCCCGAGCGCGACGGAGATGGTGCCGACCCCCACGGGGCCGCCCTCGAACTTCTCGATGATGAGGCTCAGGTACTCCCGGTCCACCCGGTCGAGGCCGAGCTCGTCGACCCCCTGCATCGCCAGAGCGGCCTCGGCCGTCTCCCGGTCTATTCGGCCGTCCCCGACGACCTCCGCGTAGTCCCGGACGCGCCGCAGCAGGCGGTTCGCCACCCGCGGCGTGCCCCGGCTGCGGTGCGCGAGCTGCAGCGCGCCGCCCTCGTCGGTCGGTATCTTCAGGAGCCTCGCGTTCCGCTCCACGATCTTCTTGAGGTCCTCGGGCTGGTAGTAGTCCAGGCGGCTGGAGAACCCGAAGCGGTCGCGCAGGGGCGAGGTTATGAGGCCGGTGCGGGTCGTGGCCCCGACCAGGGTGAAGTGCGGCACGTCCATGCGCAGGGTGCGGGCCGAGGGACCCTGTCCGAGCACGATGTCCATGGCGAAGTCCTCCATCGCCGGGTAGAGGACCTCCTCGATCTGGCGGTTGAGGCGGTGGATCTCGTCTATGAACAGGAAGTCGCCCGGTCCGAGCTGCGTGAGGATGGCCGCTATGTCCCCGGCCCGCTCCAGCGTGGGACCGCTCGTGACTTGTATGCCGACCCCCATCTCGCCCGCGAGGATCCGGCACAGCGACGTCTTCCCGAGCCCCGGCGGACCGGCGAAGAGCACGTGGTCCAGAGGCTCCCCCCGCCGCTTGGCGGCCTCCACGAAGATCCGGAGCTGCTCCTTGAGCTGCTCCTGGCCCACGAACTCATCGAGCGTCCGGGGCCGCAGGGTCGGCTCGTCGTCCCCCGGAAGCTCCTCCGGGTCGAGCGGGCGCTGGCCCTCATCGCCCCCCGCGCCGTCCTGCTCCCCGGCGAACCCCGCAGCCCCCGTGAGGTCCTCGTCCATGTCCCGCACGGTGAAGTCGTCCATCTCCTCGGGACGGTCCCCGGGGTACCGCTCGTCCCGCGCGCCGCTCACCGGCGGCTCCCTATGCGCCGCAGGGCCTCCCGGACGTAGCCCTCGACCGTGACGCCCTCATCCCGGGGCACCTCCCGGAGCGCGGCCTCTGCCTCCTCCAGCGAGTAGCCGAGGCCCGTCAGCGCCTCGCGGGCCTCCATGAACGGCCCCGCCGGGGCGCTACCGTTGCCGGAGCCTCCGGCACTCTCCACGGTCTCCACCAGGCTCCCGAAGCCGAAGGCGGCGAGGTCCGTGCCTCGCAGCTCCAGCACGACCCGCTCCGCGGTCTTCTTGCCGAGCCCCGGCACCGTCGCGAGCTTCAGCACGTCGTTCCGGCCCACGGCCTCGGAGATCTCCGGCGGCGAGAGCGTGGAGAGCGCGGCCACGGCGAGCTTCGGCCCGATCTTGCTCACCGAGACCAGCGCGTCGAAGGCGGCCCGCTCGTCCCGGCTGGCGAAGCCGAAGAGGAGCATCGCGTCCTCCCGCACCACCATCCGCGTGTATACTCCGCACTCTTCCCCGACCGCGGGCAAGACCCGGATGGTGCTCGCGGGCGCGAGCGCCCGGTACCCCACACCCCCGACGTCCACCACGACGCCCTCGGCGTCCTTCTCTACCAGTTGTCCTCTGAGCCTCTCGATCATGCCTTGATTATCCCCTACGGCGGGCTATCTCCCCACCCCTATCCTGCTCGCGCGCGCTCTCCCCTCCGCGTCGCTCCGGGTGTCTCCCAGCGGGGCCGCGAAGGCGTGGCAGATGGCGGCCGCCAGCCCGTCGGCGGCGTCGTCGGGCTTTGGGATACCGCGCAGGTTCAGGAGCACCCGCACCATCTCCTGCACCTGGTGCTTCTCCGCGCGCCCGTAGGAGGTCACGGCCTGCTTGATCTGGAGCGGCGTGTACTCGTAGACCTCGACCCCGGCCCGGTAGGCGGCGAGCATCGCGACCCCCCTGGCCTGACCGACGGTCATGGCGGTGGTGACATTGGTGTTGAAGAAGAGCTGCTCGATGGCCACGGCTTCCGGCCGGTAGCCTTTTACGAGCTCCGAGATACCGTCGAAGAGCCGCCCGAGCCGCCGGGGCATCTCCCAGTCCGAGGGCGTGGTCACGGCTCCGTGCTGCACGTACCGCAGCCGGTTACCCTCCGCGCTCCGGCGTATGACCCCCCAGCCCATGGTGGCCGTGCCCGGGTCTATGCCGAGTATCGTGCGCTCTCTTGCGGTCTCCGCGCTCACAGCCTAAGAGTACCCCGTACGGCCGAACCCTGCAGAGCGGCCCACATATGGTGCCCCCGCCGCCCGCCACCCACTACGGTCCCGGGCCACCTCCCGGCACGAGAGAGCCCCCACCCCGACCCCGGTACTCCGGGTCGAGAGGGGGGCTCTCCGGCTACGCAGGTGCTACCCGCGGGTTACGCTAACCTTCGGGCACCCGGATCGGGATGCGCACGGTGTCCGCGGCCCCGGTAGCCGGGTAGGCTGCCCGGCTACGCTCCGAACCGCCGTCCTCGAACCTCATGACCGCCAGACCGCGGTCGATCTCCCGTACCAAATCAACTATCCACCGTACAGCATTCAACGTCTCGCTCCTCTCATCGTCGTTCCATTTCAGACACACGGGGCTATTGAGCCACCAGTTGGGCTCGGACATCTCGCACACCTCCTCCGTAAAGGCTCGGGTTATGTGGGCTTGTTGGGAAAACAGAAGGTTTTGCTCAACTAAGTTACCCAGAGTCTACATTTCGTTACTTTTATTGTCAACGACACTCTGGTCCGGTTCAGAGAGGTTTCGGACCCGGGAGTAGTAGCCTCGCGGGGAGAGGTGCGGGCTGCTGGGGGATCAGGCCCGCCCGTCTCGAAAGTATCGTAACAAAACCGTTACGTGTTGGAAACAGGGTCTTATCATACGTGGAAGATAATAGCCTGAGACCCCGGGGCGCAGCCCCCCTCCAGTTGCGCGGCGTCCCGGGGGTCTCGCTGCTCGGAGGGTCTTCCGCTAGTTCGCCACCTCGGCCATGACCTCGTCGGAGATGTCGAAGTTGGCGTAGACTTCCTGGACGTCATCATTCTCTTCGAGGGCGTCTATCAGGCGCAGGGTCTGCCGGGCCTCGGCCGTCTCCAGGTCGATGGAGTTCTGCGGGATCATGGTGACCTCGGCGCTCTCGTAGGAGACCCCGGCCTCGTCGAGCCTGGACCGCACGTCGGTGAACTCGTTCGGGTCGGTGACGACCCGGTAGTCGCTCTCCTGGGGCTCGACGTCCTCGGCTCCGGCCTCCAGCGCCAGCTCCATCAGCTCGTCCTCGTCCGCGGCTTCTCTGGGGACCAGGATCACGCCCTTCCGCTCGAACAGGTAGGAGACGGAGCCGTTGGTCCCGAGCTTGCCGTTGTTCTTGGAGAAGATGTAGCGCACGTCGGAGGCGGCCCGGTTGCGGTTGTCGGTCAGGACGTCGACCATTACCGCTACCCCGCCGGGGGCGTAGCCCTCGTAGGTCACCCGCTCGTAGGCCTCGCCGTCGGAGCCCGCGCCCGTGCCCTTGTCTACCGCCCGCTGGATGTTGTCGTTGGGCATGTTCGAGTCCTTGGCCTTGCTAATAGCCAGGGAGAGCGCCGGGTTCATCTCCGGGTCGCCGCCGCCCTCGCGGGCCGCGACCGTGATGGACTTGGAGAGCTTACCGAAGAGCGCGCCGCGCTTGGCGTCCAGCGCGCCCTTCTTGCGCTTTATGGTGGACCACTTGGAGTGCCCGCTCATATATCACATACCTCCCGTAGAAAATACTCGTGGAACCTCTTGTCGTCTGTCAGCTCGGGGTGGAACGCCGTGACCAGTATGTTCTCACCTCTTGCGGCCACGATCTTCTCCCCGATGGTGGAGAGCACCTCCACCCCCGGCCCTACGTCCTCGAAGAACGGCGACCGGATGAACACGCCGGTGAAGGGCTCGTCGAACCCCTCGACCTCCAGGTCCTGCTCGAAGGAGTGGACCTGCCGCCCGAACCCGTTGCGCGTCACGAGAGCGTTCATCAGCCCCAGCATCGGCTGCCGCGGGCCGTTGGTGGCGGAGGCCGCGAGCACCATCCCGGCGCACGTCCCCCAGACCGGCCCGCCCTTGTAGAAGAAGCTCCGCACGCCGTCGAGCAGGCCCGACTCGACCATTATGTTGCCGATGGCCGTCGACTCGCCCCCCGGCACGATCAGGCCGGAGAGACCCGAGAGGTCCTCGACCGCGCGGACCTCCACGGGCTCTACCCCGAGGTCCCGCAGGATCTGTACGTGCTCCTCGACGTCACCCTGGACCGCGAGTATCCCGACCTTCTTCGGCCCCTCCTCGGGCTCTTTCTCCCGCGCCGTCACACGACGGCCCTCACCGTTACCAGCCACGGGCCGCCAGCCGCTCCTCCTCCGTGAGGTCGCCCATCTCCCGGCCCACCATCGCCTCACCGAGCCCCCGGCTCGCGTCGGCCACGGCCTTCGGGTCCCGGTAGCTCGTCGTCGCCTTCACGATGGAGGCCGCGCGGGCCACGGGGTCGCCGCTCTTGAAGATGCCGCTCCCCACGAAGACGCCGTCCGCCCCGAGCTGCATCATCAGCGCGGCGTCCGCCGGGGTGGCGATGCCGCCCGCGGTAAAGAGCACCACCGGGAGCCGCCCGTTCTCCGCGACCCACCGCACCAGCTCGTACGGAGCCCCGATGTTCTTGGACTCCGTCATGAGTTCCTCGGTCTCCATCACCGTCAGGCGCCGGATGCCGCCGGTTATAGCGCGCATGTGGCGGACGGCCTCGACGACGTTACCGGTCCCGGCCTCGCCTTTGGACCGGATCATGGCTGCCCCCTCGCCGATCCTGCGCAGCGCCTCCCCGAGGTTGGTCGCCCCGCAGACGAAAGGCACCTCGAAGGCCGCCTTGTCTATGTGGTAGGCCTCGTCGGCCGGGGTGAGGACCTCGGACTCGTCTATGTAATCCACCTCGAGGCTCTGGAGCACCTGAGCTTCGACGAAGTGCCCGATCCTGGCCTTCGCCATCACGGGGATAGAGACGGTCTCCTGTATCCCGGAGATCATGCCCGGGTCGCTCATCCTGGCGACCCCGCCCTGAGCCCGGATGTCGGCCGGCACCCGTTCGAGAGCCATGACCGCGACGGCCCCGGCCTCCTCGGCTACCCGGGCCTGCTCGGCGTCGACCACGTCCATGATGACGCCGCCCTTGAGCATCTGGGCCATACCGCTCTTGACCCGGAACGTGCCGGTCTTCTGTCCGTTTTCAGCCATGTCTTCTCCCGTGGGCGTCTACTAGAAATTATTATTAGCTTGCACCTTATATCTTACTACCGGCGGCGCCGGTATCCAACACGGACGAGCTGTCGCAAGCTTACTTACGCCACCCGGGAGGCAACGCACTACCTCTGTACGGGGCGAGCGGAGGACTCTCGGTGGTCGAGGCTTGGTCGTGCAGCAGAATCCTAAGATTCGGCGGCGCTCACCCAGTTCTCGAGACGCAGTTGCGTGACCCGTCCGAACTCACGGGTGTTATCCGTGACGAGTGTAACTCCCAGGCTCGCGGCATGGGCGGCGATCAGGGTGTCCAGAGGGCCTATCGGCGTGCCGCTCCTCTCCAGATCCGCTCGGATGCGCCCGTACTCGACAGTAGCCTCCCCGCCGAAGTCCGCGACGAAGAGCGGCAGCAGGAACTGCTCCAACGCTTGTCGGTTCTGATCTGATCGCAAGCTCTTCTCCACACCGTAGCGCATCTCAGCAACCGTGATACAGGATACGCCTATCTCGCCAGCGGTGTATCCTTCGAACCTCCGGAGCACCTCGGGCGTGCGGTGACGGATGATGTGGATACAAGTGTTCGTGTCGAGCAAGCGGATCAAGCCGACCGGCCACCCACGCCACCGAATACGTCGTCTCGGTCTTCCGGGGCCTGCGGCTGCGTCCGGTCTTCCATGAAGTCATCGGAGAACGACTCCAGGCTCTCGAAGAGCGTCCGCCACGAGCCTTCCCGTGGCAGCAAGACGACGGCGTTCCCCACCCGTTTGACAAACACCTCGTCTCCCTCGAAGCGGAACTCCCTGGGAAGGCGAACCGCCTGACTGCGCCCGTTCATAAACAGCTTCGCCTTCTTCATCGCCAACTCCTGCTTGGTATACACGTACAGTATATACCAAGCATGCCGGGCGTCAGCGGTTGTCTACTGGAGGCTCCCGAGAGACCAGCAAGTATTATGAGGGTCGTATATATCTCGGCCAGTCGGGGTCGGCGAGGTAAGTGTCCGGGGCCTCTAACGGAACATCGCGGGCTCCAGGTCCCGCACCACCGTACACCGGTCGAGCGGCAGCCGGGCTCTGCGGGCGTGCTCGAAGATCAGATCCACGTTTGGGGCCTCGTACTCGCAGTAGATCTTGCCTTCCTCGGCGGAGTAGTAGGATCGGACCCAACGCACCCCCGGCATCTGGTCCACGACTTCTATGGACCGCAGCGCCGCGGCCTCTAACTCCTCCTCGGAGATCTGGCCCACCGTCCGAACCAGCATGTATTTGGGCATCTCTAGGCTCTCCTCTCTGCACCGGAAAGGCTATGGTTCCTCCCCAGCACGCTCTCTTTACGCGCGGCTTCTCCTGAAGCGGCCTGCGCCCGGCCAGTGTTCCCCAGGTCCTCGTAGGCTCTCGCCAGGTCGTGGAGGACTCCGGCCTCTCCCTCCACGTCCCCGACCCTCCGGCGCAACTGCAGCGAACGCTTGAGGCAGGAGAGGGCGCTCGGGTACTGACCTAGACCGCTGTGACTCTCGGCCATGCTGCTCAGCACGTAGGCCTCGGCCTGGAGGTCTCCCAGCTCCCGTAACATCCCGAGCGCCGCCTTGCCGCACCGGAGGGACTCTCTCGGGCAGCCCAGCTCCCGGTGGACCACGCTCAGGCTCATGAGAGCGGCGGCCTCCTGCGCCGTCTCGCCGTGCTCCCGCGCCAGGTCTAAAGCCTCCTCGTAGCCGCGGGCGGAGTCCTCGGGGCTCCCCGTGCGCCAGTAGAGGCCGGCGAGGCTCATCAGGAGCTTTAGCAGACGGTTGGCCTCACCCAGGCGCCGGCAGATCCCGGCCGCCTCTTCGTAGGCTTCCATGGCGTCTGCCGGACGGTCGAGGGAGTGGTGACGGACGCCTCCCAGAAGGGCCAGGGCGTCCGCCCTGCCGTAGAGCTCTCCCGGCATCCCGGAGTCCTCGTGAGACGTCTCCAACAGATCGCTGGACCGGCGGTAGGCATCCGCCGCACCGGCCGGGTCTCCTAGTTGCTCCAGGGCGAGGCCGGAGCTCATCAGAGAGTAGCCCTCATCGCGGGTGTAGCCTATCTCTTGGCTGAGGCGGACGGCGGCCCGGAAGTGCTTCAGGGCCTCTTTGAGGTCTCCGAGGCTCAGGTGTATCGTCCCGCAGTTGCTGTGCTCGGCGATGCTCAGGTTTTTGACCCCGAGTTCGGCGACGATTAGCATGCTCTTGGAGTGCAGGGAGAGAGCGACCTCCAGGTCTCCTCGCTCGCGGTGGATGGCGGCCACGATGTTCAGGCGGAACGCCTCGCCGAGCCTGTCGCCCAGCTCGCGGTCTATACGGGCGGCCTCCTCGGCCCAGTATAGGGCGTCGTCGTAGTCTCCCTTGCCGCGGTAGAGCTGGGCCAGGTTCCCGGCGGCTCCAGCCTCGCCCCGCCGGTCGCCGAGCTCGCGGTGTATCCGCAGCGCCTCGAAGGTCGCCTCCAGGGCACCGGCGTAGTCCCCGTTCGTCAGGCGGACATAGCCGACCTCCCGGTGGACCCGGGCCTCACCCGCCCGCTCTCCGAGCTCCCGGAAGATAGCCAGCGCCTCCCTTCCGGCCTCCGCCGCGCCTTCGGGGTCCGCGAGAGCCGCGAGCACCCCTATGCGCCGGACATGCACCCCGGCGACCCCGGCGCGGTCCCCCATGCGGCGCGCCAGCCCGGACATCTCCTCTACCACCTCCGCCCGTTCCTCCCGGCGTCCGAGGTGCTCCAGGAGGTTCTCCTGTGCCCCGAGAAGCTCGAACCGCTCCCCCTCAGCGCCCGGCAGCTTCTCCACGACCTCCAGCGCCCGGGTATAGTCCCGCAGGGCGGTCTTCCAGGCGTAGCCCTCCTCCGCCCTCTTCGCCGCCCGCACGAGGTTCTCCAGCGCCGGCCGCCACTCCCGCGCCTGCAAGTAGTGGTGGGCGAGCTCCCCCGGCTCGCCCCCCGCGCCCTCCAGAGCCTCCGCCACCCGGAGGTGCAGTCGCCGGAGCCGGGGGCGGCTTATGTCCTCGTAGAGTGCTTGGCGCAGCTTGTCGTGGGCAAAGTAGTACTCCTCTCCCTCCGGGGCCTCGACAATGAGGCCCGAGCCCATGAGTGGCTCGGCGATGTCGAGGGCCTCGAACGTCCCGCAGCCGGCGGCCCCGCAGAGCAGTCCCAGGTCGAACCTGCGGCCTATAACGGCGGCCAGCTTCAGCAGGTCCCGCGCCTCTTCTTCGAGGCCGCCGAACCGGGCCCGGAGCAGAGACCGCACCCCGGAGGGCAGCGTGCTCTCCCGCAGCAGCTCGCTCTCCAGCGCGCGGATGCGCCGCCGAGAGTCTATCTCGACGGCTCCGCTCTCGATCAGCCAGCGCAGGTACTCCACAGCGTAGAACGGGTTCCCCTCCGACTCCCGGTAGAGGAAGCCTGAAAGAGCGGCCAGCCCACCGAAGTCCCGCGAGGACATGCGGCCTATAAGCTCCGTCGTATCCTCCGGGGAGAGGCGGCCGAGGCTCAGGGTGCTCACCGCCCGCCTCTCGGCGAAGTGGTCCAGCCACTCCGAGATACCGGGCGCGTCCTCCCGGCGGTAGGTAAAGACCAAGAGCACCCGCTCACCGGAGACGCGCCGGGCCGCGTAGGAGAAGAAGTCCAGCGTAGCCGGGTCGGCCCACTGCACGTCGTCCACGAAGAGGACCACTCCCCCGGAGCCTTCGCCGCGTGCCCTCTCCACGAGCTTCCTGGTCAGCGTCCCATAGGTACGAGAGTTGTCTTCGCGGAGCTCGGACCGCCACGCGTATCCCGACTCTTCTTCGGGAGTCCAGGAACCGGCTTCCTCCTCCGTGACCGGCGGGCCGAGGGCTTCGATCACCGGCTCCAACGGAGGCCCGAGCTCCCGCTCGTAGCACCGCCCCGAGAGTACCCGGAAACCCCGCGATCCGGCGTAGCCCAGGAACTCTTCCACGAGCCGTGTCTTCCCTACCCCTGCCTCGCCTTCGACCGCCACGGCCCCTCCCGAACCCCTCGAGGCGTCCCGGAGTCGCTCGGCGAGCAGCGCGTACTCCCCGTCGCGGCCGACAAAGTGCGTGCGGCTGAGCGAGTAAGGGAACCTCATCGGACGGCGGGGCCTGGGGTAGCGCCGCGCCTCGTCCACCCCGGGCACTTCGCGAGCCTCTACGTGCTCCTTCAGCCGGACCAACTCCGGCGAGGGGTCGGCGCCAAGCTCCTCCCTCAGCGTCCCCGAGTAGCTCCGGAAAGCCCGCAGGGCGAGGTTCTGCTCCCCGGCACAGTAGTAGTAGAGCATAAGCCTGCGCTGGGACTCCTCGCGGTAGCGGTCCATCGTCACCGCCCGGTCGCAGACCTCTATGGCCTCGGTGTACCGGCCCTTGAGAGCCAGACACTCGGCCAGCTCCGAGAGCACACAGAGGTGACGCTCCTGCCACCCCTGCCGGACCTCCGCCGCCCACTCCTCGTAAGCGTCTTCGGACAGGAACTCCCCACGCGCGAGGTCGAGGGCCGCCCGGTACTCTCGAATAGCCTCATCCAGCTCCCCGGACTCCCGAGCCGCCTCCGCCCTCTTCTGGCGCTTCTCGAACTCCCAGGCGTCGACCTCGCAGTCCGCCCGGTGGTCGAACGAGTATCCCGGGCGTCTCTGGAGCACGTAGCGCGATTCGGAGCCACGTTCGAGGTCTGGCTCCAGCACCCGGCGCAGCAGGCTGACCGTTACTCGCAGGCTCCGCTCGGCGGCTTTGGGAGACACACCGGGCCATAGGGACTCGATGATCTCGTCCCGCGAAAAAACGTACCCGCAACGGGTGAGCAGCAACTTCAACAGCGAACGGGTCTTCTGCCGGCCCCACTCTCGCCGCTCGATGACCTCCGGCCCGCGCCGGACCACGAACTCACCGAACAGGTCGATCTTCAGACTGGCCATCCTCACCGCCCGGAGCCGCGTAGCCCCTGAAGTATGTAAATTTAGTAACGGTCACTGTACACACCGGCCCTCCCGGGCGCAACCCCGGGCTCGTAACAAAAGTGTAACCCCCGGTCGCTAGCCTCCTGCTCGTAAGCGAGAGAAGGGAGCGAGTGATGAGAGAGAGTTGTTTCTGCGGCCGGTGTGGCGACGTAGAGGACCGGACTCCGGTCCTGGACTTCGAGGGGGGTTGGGCGCTCCGGTGCCCGGACTGCGGCCACACGGACTACCTCGGCTGGCTTTCGGAGGAGAACGGTCTCCTTCTCTGGGGAGAAGCGGAGCGAAGGCGGCTCGCGCGGCACGAGCAGCAGCCGGGGCAGAGACCCGCCGCTTAGCCTCGCCGCCGGGCATAGTGAAGGAGGCTAAACCATGAAGTCTTAGGTCTCGACCGAGGTTAGTCGAAGTCCACCAGAGAAAGGAGGTCATGCTATGACATGGCGACTGGAAGGCACCTACATCGAGAACTGCAACTGCGACGTCGTGTGTCCCTGCGGCGCGAGCGGGTTCGCCGCACCCGCCGACTACGACCGCTGCTACGCGCTGCTCGCCTGGCACATCGACTCCGGCGAGGTCGAGGGCACGGACGTGAGCGACCGCAGCGTGGTGCTGCTCCTCGACTCTCCGAAGCAGATGTCGGAGGGCAACTGGCGGGTCGGGATGTTCATGGACGAGCGGGCCAGCGAGGAGCAGACAGAGAAGCTCGCAGCCATCTTCTCGGGGCAGGCGGGAGGTCCGATGGCCAACCTCGCCCCGCTCATCGGCGAGGACCTCGGCATGGAGGTTGCCCGGATCGAGCACCTCGACGATGGCCGGCGCCACCGGGTCAGGATCGGAGACGGCGTCGAGGTGGAGATCGAGGACGTGGTCTCCCCGTTCGACCCGGACGGTCCACCGCCGAAGCTCACCGAGACAAAGCACCCGGCGAACTCGAGCCTGACCCCGGCCCGCGCGCTCACTTCCCGCGTACGGGGCCTGGAGCTCGACTTCGCCGCCGAGGACCAGAGCGGCTTCTCCACGCCCTTCTCGTGGGCAGCGTGAGCACCGCCCTGGTCTGTTCCGGGAGGTGAGCATGAAGGTCCCCGTCTACCAGAGAGGAAGCCCGCGGGCATGCCGAGCGAGGTCGCCGAGACCGTGCTGAGACGGGACCGCACCATCGTGCTCTCTGGTCTCGTGGTGATCCTGGCACTCTCCTGGACCTACGTGTACTGGCTGGCCTGGGAGATGCAGGACACGGACATGGGGATAGCCATGCCCCGGATGCAGGCCTGGGGCGTAGCGGACTTCGCGCTGATGTTCGCCATGTGGGCGGTGATGATGGTAGCCATGATGACGCCTTCCGCGGCCCCCATGGTCCTCACCTTCGCCGGGATTACCCGCAGACGCCGCGAGCAGCAGGTCCCGTACGTACCGACGGGCGTCTTCCTTCTGGGCTATCTGGTGGTCTGGGCCGGCTTCAGCTTACTGGCCACCGCAGCCCAGTGGGGTCTCCAGGCCGCTTCCCCGCTCTCCCCGATGCTGGCGAGCACGAGCCCCATCCTGGGCGGTGTCCTGCTACTGGCCGCCGGGACCTACCAGTGGACACCTCTCAAATACGCCTGCCTGCGTCACTGCCGCTCCCCTCTGGGGTTCATCTTGAACGACTGGCGAGAAGGACGGCGGGGAGTCTTTCTCATGGGGCTCAAGCACGGTAGCTACTGCGTCGGCTGCTGCTGGTTCCTGATGGCCCTGCTCTTCGTCGCGGGGGTAATGAACCTGCTCTGGGTCGCCGCTATCGCGGGGTTCGTCTTGCTCGAAAAAGTCGCTCCGGCGGGTCATCGGGTAGGACGGGCCGCGGGGGTACTGCTGGTTGGAGGGGGGATGTGGATGATCTCGGGAGCGCTTTGAGCTTTATACCGCGGGACGCCAACAACACACATCAAGGAGGAGAGCCATGTCGGACGCCACGAGACCCGTACCCGAAGATCCAACCACCGCCGGCCTGCGAGAGAGCCTGCGCGGAGACCTGATCGGACCCTCTGACGAGGGTTACGAAGAGGCCCGTAGAGTCTACAACGCCATGATCGACCGCCGCCCCCACCTGATCGCCCGCTGCACCGACGTCGCCGACGTCATACTCGCCGTCAATTATGCCCGCGAGCACGAGCTTACCCTCGCCGTCCGCGGGGGTGGGCACAACGGCGGTGGCCTGGGCGTCTGCGATGACGGCCTCGTGATCGACCTCTCGCCCATGAAGGACATCCGCGTCGACCCGGAAGCGCGGACCGTCCGCGTCGGGGGCGGTGCGACCTGGGCCGACGTGGACCGCGCCACCCACACCTTCGGGCTCGCCACCCCCAGCGGCATCATCTCCACCACCGGCGTCGGCGGCCTCACCCTGGGCGGCGGCCTGGGCCACCTGACCCGCAAGTGCGGCCTTACGATAGATAACCTCCTGGAAGCGGATGTAGTGCTGGCCGACGGACGGTCTGTAACGGCAAACGCCGAGGAGAACGAGGACCTCTTCTGGGCGGTGCGCGGAGGAGGGGGCAACTTTGGCGTCGTAACCTCATTCTCGTTCAGGCTGCACCCCATCAGCACCGTCATCGGTGGCCCGACACTGTGGCCCATCGAAGATTCGGCGGAGGTGATGCGCTTCTACCGCGATTTCATGGCGGACGCGCCGGAAGACCTGGGCGGCTTCTTCGCCTTCCTGACCGTGCCGCCAGGTCCGCCCTTCCCCGAGCACCTGCACCTGAAGAAGATGTGCGGCGTGGTCTGGTGCTACACCGGTCCACCAGAGCGAGCGGACGAGGTATTCGAGCCGGTGCGGGAGTTCGGTCCACCGGCGCTCCACGGCGTTCATGAGATGCCCTACCCGGCACTGCAGAGCGCCTTCGACGCCCTGTATCCGGCGGGACTGCAATGGTATTGGCGCGCAGACTTCGTCAAGGACCTCCCCGACGAGGCAATCGAGCGGCACGCCGAGCACGGCTCCCGGCTGCCGACGCTGCACTCGACGATGCACCTCTACCCGATAGACGGCGCGGCGCACCGGGTCGGGAAGAGCGAGACGGCGTTCAGCTACCGGGATGCCAGGTGGGCCGAGGTGATCGTCGGCGTGGATCCCGACCCGGCGAACAACGAACGCACCACCGCCTGGACAAAGGAGTACTGGGACGCGCTGCACCCCTACTCGGCCGGCGGCGCTTACGTCAACTTCATGATGGACGAGGGCCAGGAGCGGGTCCGGGCGACGTACAGGGAGAACTACGACCGCCTCGCGGAGGTCAAGCGCAGGTACGACCCCGGAAACCTCTTCCGCGTGAACCAGAACATAGAACCGGCGGTGTAAAGAAAAACCGCTACGGAAAGGAGGAGCCTAGCGATGGCCGAGATAGGACCGAGGAGAAAGAGGACGGTGCAGGAACCCCTCAGGGAGCCGAGCCGCGAGCCGGTGCGGAGGTCGGCCCCGAAGGCGAAGCCGGTGCGCAAGGAGAAGGTGCGGGCATGAGCGAGCGCACGCGAGAGCCGGAGTTCTACGCGAACGCCACCCTGGGCTTCAGGCAATGGTACTTTTCGCGGGCGGCCGAAGCGAACGAGCCTCCTCTGCTACAAGGATTGGCGAAGCACGGCTTCCATCTTCCCCGCTACCGCTGGCACCTGGAGAGACCCAACTACGCCGAGTGTTCACGCCCCGGGGTACGCCTCGTGTTCGACTCCAACTCCCTCCAAGAGCCGCACGGTGAGGTGCCCGGAGTGAGCTGTTCGTGCGGCTTCTACGCCCACGGCCGCAGGGACGGTTTCGACAGCGGGACCACGGTTCATCTCGTGGAAGGCCTGATAGCTGGTTGGGGTCACCTCGAGCTGCACGAGCGAGGGTTCAAATGCAGCGTAGCCACGATACTGGCCCTCTTCGAGCCACCTCCCCGCGAGAGCCCCGCCGACTACGGCGGGCTGGAACAGAAGAAGCGGGCTGCGCTGGTGGGGCTGTGCGCCGACAACGCCATCTCCCTGCTGCCGCCGGACGCTCTGAGAGACGAGGAGGAGGTAAGATGCTACGCCAGCGATCTGGACCTCATGCTGCTCGAGGACCAGCTATGTTCCTGAAGGTCCTCTCCGGCCGACGGTGGATATCCCCGGGCCCAGGCGCAATCCTCTCACTCTACCGGGTGGGTACCATGTAAGACAAAGAACAAAGAGGAGGTTCACACGGTTACCTTCAACATGCAAGAGATGCCGCACCCAGAGAGGACCCCCCCGGTGGCCGACCCGCCAGGTACCGCATTCGGCCGCCGGGCACAACGTAAAGGAGAAGAGAGATGACCACCCAGCAACCCCAGGCGCCGGACCTGAGCGCCATCAAGGAACGCCAGCAGAAGACGTGGACCTCGGGCGACTACGCCAGGGTCGGCAACCTGCTCGTCCTAATGGGCGAGAGGCTCTGCGAGGCCGCCGACGTGCACGCCGGGGATAAGGTCCTCGACGTTGCCACCGGCAGCGGCAACACGGCGATCTCCGCCGCCCGGAGATTCTGCGAGGTGACCGGCACCGACTACGTCCCCGAGCTGCTCGAGTCCGCCCGCAAGCGGGCCGAGGCCGAGGGCATGGACATAACCTTCGAGGTCGGCGACGCTGAGGACCTACCGTATCCTGACGCCTCGTTCGATGTAGTGCTCTCCACGGTCGGGGTGATGTTCGCCCCGAACCAGGAGAAGACCGCGAGCGAGCTACTCCGAGTCTGCCGGTCCGGAGGCAGGATCGGGCTCTCCAACTGGACCTCCGACGGATTCGTCGGCAACATGTTCCGTACCGTCGGCAAGCACGTCCCCCCACCTCCCGGCATAAAACCCCCTCCCCTCTGGGGCACCGAGGGGCGCCTGCGGGAACTTTTCGCAGACGAGATCTCCTCGCTCACGGCAGCGCAGCGCACTTACGTCTTCCGGTACCCGTCGGCGGAGCACTTCGTCAATCATTTCCGCACCTACTACGGCCCGACCGTAAAGGCCTTCGAATCGCTAGACGCGGCCGGTCAGGAGGCCCTGGCAACCGATCTCGAGGAACTCCTCGATGGCTGGAACACCTCGGGCGACCAGACGATCATCGTGCCAAGTGACTACCTCGAAGTCGTGGCGACTCGAAGGTAGAGCAGGAAGGTAGAGCAGGAAGGTAGAGCAGGAAGGTAGAGCAGGAAGGTAGAGCAGGAAGGTAGAGC
>JACCZN010000201.1 GCA_013695915.1 Rubrobacter sp. | reverse complement strand
ATCGTCTACCAGCTCCTGCATCGCTCCCCAGGTCTCCTCTATGGGCACCTCGGGGTCTACCCGGTGCTGGTAGTAGAGGTCGACGTAGTCCACGCCGAGCCGGCGCAGGGAGGCTTCGCAGGCGTCCTTCACGTACTCGGGACGGCCGTTGATACCCAGAAAGCCACCGTCCTCGCTGCGCTCGATGCCGAACTTGGTGGCCAGCGTGACCCGCTCCCGACGGTCGGAGATCGCCCGTCCGACGAGCCGCTCGTTGGTGAACGGCCCGTACATGTCCGCAGTATCCAGAAAGTCCAGGCCGAGCTCGATGGCGTGGTGGATAGTCCATACCGACTCGTCCTCGTCGGGGTGCCGTAGAACTCGCTCATCCCCATGCAGCCGAGCCCCAGAGCAGAGACCTCGAGACCCTGGCTTCCCAACCTGTGCCTGTGCATATCTCTCCTTTAAATGCCGCTCCTCCGTAGAAGAGCGGCTACGCCTCTAAATCCGGCACCTTCTTCCCCCGGAACCCGGGACCGCAAACTTCCCCCCAGAACACCCCCGCAAGCCGCCGCGCTGCCGTGACAGAGGAAAGTTTTGTCATATACAATAGTGAACAACTTAATAGCAAGCAACTAATATGAGCGACGGCGGTGTGCAAGAACCGCCCGCCGGAGAGGAGAGTCTGTATGAGCCGCGAGATCTTGGCCGCGCCGGGCGTGAATGTCCACGTGGAGGATGTGGGGGAGGGCACGCCCATCGTGCTGCTGCACGGCTGGCCGGTCAACCACCGGATGTTCGAGTACCAGACCAACTGGTTGCCGGAGCACGGCTACCGGGTTATCGGCATCGACCTGCGCGGGTACGGTGCATCGGACAGGCCGTGGAGGGGCTACGACTACGACACGATGGCCGACGACGTACACGCGGTCCTCGAGGCCCTGGACCTTCGAGAGGTCGTCCTGGCAGGGTTCTCGATGGGCGGGGCGATCGCGATCCGCTACATGGCCCGGCACAGCGGGGATCGCGTATCCCGGCTCGCGCTGTTCGGCGCCGCGGCACCGTCCTTTACGCAGCGCGAGGGCTTCCCCCACAACCTCGAGAAGTCGACGGTCGACGAGTTCATCGCGGCATGCCACGCGGACCGTCCCGCCCTGCTCGCCGACTTCGGCGGCATGTTCTTCGACGAAAGCACGGAGATCAGCCCGAAGTTCGAGGACTGGTTCCACGGTCTGGGCATGGAGGCCGCCGGGCACTCGACGGCCGCCTCGCTGGTGGCGTTGCGCGACGAGGACCTGCGGGGAGACCTCGCGGCGATCTCCGTGCCGACGGCCATCTTCCACGGGGTGAACGACCAGATCTGCTCGTTCGAGCTTGCGGGGGAGATGCACCGGGGTATCGAGGACTCCTCCCTGACCCGCTTCGAGAAGAGCGGCCACGGCCTCTTCTACGACGAGCTGGAGAAGTTCAATCAGGCGTTGCGCGACTTCCTCGACCGGTAGCTGTCGCGCGGGGAAGGGTGTCCCTGCGGCTCGGGGCCGGTGTATCCTGGCCGGCCCCGGGTATGATATACGTGTATCCTAATGAGCCGGAGTTCGACAAGTTCGGGGATTGATGGAGCGTTGGACCTGAGCCACCTGCTCTGTTTCGAGCTCCATGCGGCGTCGCGGGCCATGACAGCGGTCTACCGGCCGATCCTGGACCATCTCGGGCTTACCTACCCGCAGTACCTGGTGATGGTGCTGTTGTGGGAGCGCGAGCCCCGTACGGTCAGAGAGCTCGGCCGGGCGTTCGAGTTCGACTCGGGTACCCTCTCGCCCATGCTCAAGCGCCTCGAGGCCGCCGGTCTCCTCCGGCGCCGGCGGCGGGCGGAAGACGAGCGCGAGGTAGAGGTGACGCTCACGGACGGGGGGCGCGGCCTCCAGGACCGGGCGCGGGAGGTGCCCCGGGATATAGAGCGGGCCACCGGGCTCTCGGGTCGGGAGATAGAGGAGCTCAGGGGCCAACTCGCCGAACTGCGGTCTGCGCTACGCCGGGCGAGCGCCGGTTAACACCGCTCGCGGCTACACTTCCCGTACTCCTCCGACCCTTACCGGGCTGGGCTACGGCTGGAGCACGGCCTTTATGGCGTCGTCCTGCTTTTTCTGGAAGATCTCGTAGCTGGACTTTAGCCATCACGCCGCATAGCAAACCGCATCGGTAAGCCGCTCCATAAACTCCCGCGGGATTTCTACCTTCTCGGTCTCCGATCCCGACCCGCAAAAGCTCTCCTGCCCCTCGACCG
>JACCZN010000194.1 GCA_013695915.1 Rubrobacter sp. | reverse complement strand
CTAGTGGAGCTGATGGGAGGTGAGGTCGGGGTACAGAGCGAGCCGGGTGTGGGCAGCACCTTCTGGTTCGAGGTGCGGCTGGAGAGGCAGCGCGATCCCGCAGAGCCCGCCGCCGCGAAGGCCCCGGCCAAGCTCCAGGGGCTGCGCGGGCTCATCGTGGACGACCAGGAGACCAACCGCCGGATACTGCTCAAGCAGACCGGGTCCTGGGGGATGCGGAGCACGGGCGTCGAGAGCGGTCCGCGGGCGCTCGCGGAGCTGCGCGAGGCCGCCGGTCGCGGCGAGCCCTACGACCTCGCGATCCTCGACATGCAGATGCCGGAGATGGACGGCCTGGAGCTTGCCCGCAGGGTCAGATCCGACCCCGCCCTCTCCTCCACGCGGCTCGTGCTGCTGACCTCGATGGGCAACAGGGGCGACGGCCTGGAGACCTCCCGGGCCGGCATAGAGGCCCACCTGACCAAGCCGGTCCGCCAGTCGGAGCTCTACAACGCCCTCGCGGCGCTGATGGGTCACGAGGAGGCCCGTCCGGAGGTCCCCGGCGTCCGGCAGCAGAGCCCCGGCTCCGGGCTCCGCGTACTCCTCGCCGAGGACAACACCGTAAACCAGACGGTCGCCGTCAGGATGCTGGAGAGCCTCGGCTACCGGGTAGACGTGGCCGCCACCGGCGCGGAGGCGGTCGAAGCTCTCGAACGCGCCTCCTACGCCGCCGTGCTCATGGACGTCCAGATGCCCGGTATGGACGGCTACGAAGCCACCGCCGGTATCCGCGAGCGCGAGCAAGGGCGCCGCACCCCGATCATCGCGATGACCGCGAACGCGATGGCCGGCGACCGGGAGAAGGCCCTGGAGGCCGGCATGGACGACTACCTCGCAAAGCCGGTCAAGTCCGGGCTACTCGACGAGACCCTGCGCCGCTGGCTGCCGCAGGAAGAGAGAGAAGAAGCTCCCTCCGGGAAAGGCATCTCCCCGGCACCCCTGGAGGGAGCCGCGGTGCTCGACGAGGAGGTACTGGCCGACCTCCGGGAGCTCGGCGGCCCGGACCTCCTCGGGGAGCTGGCCGGGATGTTCCTCGACGAGGCCCTCTCTCACCTGGCGGCCCTGCGGGAGGCGGTGGAGAGGGGAGACGCCGGAGCGGTCGAGCGCACCGCCCACACCCTCAAGGGTAGCTGCGGCAACATGGGCGTCCGGGGGATGACCACCATCGCGGCGCGGCTCCAGGAAGCAGGGGTCTCCGGCGACCTCTCGGAGGCCGCCGTACGCCTCACGGAGCTGGAGACGGAGTACGAGCGGGCGCGCCCGGCGCTGCTGGATCTCCAGAAGGTCGACGGCAGCGGGTGAGGGTCCTGATCGCCGAAGACGACTCCATCTCCCGCACCATCCTGCAGCGGGCGGTAGAGAAGTTCGGGCACGAGTGTCTCGTGGCCGCCGACGGCCGGGAGGCCTGGGAGATGTACCAGAGCTGCCCGGAGGTGGACGTCGTCATAAGCGACTGGATGATGCCCCGGATGGACGGCCTGGAGCTCTGCGCCAGGGTCCGGGGCCTGGAGCGGGAGGTCTATCCATTCTTCCTCTTCCTCACGGCGCTCGGCGACCGGGAGCACCTCCTGGAGGGCATGGAAGCCGGGGCCGACGACTACCTCACGAAGCCCCTGGACCACGACGAGCTGCGGATGCGCCTGATCGCCGCCTCCCGCGTCGTAGGCCTCCACCGGAGCCTCATGGATAAACAGAAGAAGCTGGAGGAGTTGAACGCGGAGCTCTTTACCCAGTCCCGCAGGGACCCCCTCACCCGCCTCGGCAACCGCCTCCGGCTACAGGAGGACCTCGAGACCTTCGGGGCTCAGGCCGCCCGCTACGGGCACGGCTACTCCGCCCTCCTCTGCGACGTAGACCACTTCAAGCTCTACAACGACCACTACGGTCACCTGGCCGGGGATGAGATACTCCAGAGGGTCTCGAACTCGATCATGCGGACCTCCCGGACCGGCGACACCGCCTACCGCTACGGCGGCGAGGAGTTCCTCGTCCTGCTGCCGGAGCAGTCCCTGGAAGGTTCACGCATCGCCGCGCGAAGGCTCCACGAAGCAATAGAAGCCCTCCAGATCCCGCACGAAGCCACGGACCCGCCGGGCATCATCACCGTCAGCGTCGGCCTCTCCCGGCTCTCACCCGAAGAGGACAAGACCCTGGAGAGCCTGCTCAAAGAGGCCGACGAAGCCCTCTACACCGCCAAGCAGGGCGGCAGGAACCAGGTCGTGGTCCACGAAGGGACCACCGGCTAGAGAGCCAGACTCCCCCGGCTCTGAGGAGCGGGCGACGACGGTGGACGCTAGACTACGGCCCAGGGAAGGAGATCACACATGGACCGAACCGCACCCGGCAACCGGGAGGGCTTTACCGGAGATCTGTGGCGCCGCGCAGAGCCCATCTACGAGCAGATACTGGAGCACCCGTTCCTGCGGGGCCTCACCGACGGCACGCTCCCTCGCGAGTGCTTCCGGCACTACGTCCTCCAGGACGGGCTCTACCTCCGAGAGTACGCCCGCGCCCTGAGCCTCGCGGGGGTCAAGTCCCCCGGAGAGGACGCGCTCGCGATGTTCAACGAGCACTCGGCGGGCGCCATCTCCGTGGAGAAGAGCCTGCACGAGGGGTTCCTGAAGGACCTCGGCGTCTCCGAGAAGGAGGCCCTGGAGACGAAAGCGGCCCCGACCACCCTGGCGTACACCAGCTACGTCCTGCGGGTAGCGGCGCTCGGCGACTACCACCAGGTGCTCGGCGCGGTGCTGCCATGCTACTGGGTCTACCGTCAGGTCGGCCTCGCCCTGATAGAGCAGGGCTCCCCCGACCCGCTCTACGAGCGGTGGATACAGACCTACGGCGGCGAGGAGTTCGGTGCTCTGGTAGACGCCGTGCTCGACCTCACGGACCGCTACTGCGGCGAGCTCAACGCCCGCCAGAAGGAGGAGACCGCGGAGGCCTACCTGACAACCAGCCGCTACGAGTGGATGTTCTGGAACATGGGCTGGACACTCGAGAAGTGGCCCGTGGGGGGCGGGCCGTAGGGAGCCCAGGCTACCCGGGATGTTCCCTATCCGCTGCCTCTGGTCCTCTGCGGCAAGCTCCACATGGAAGCCTACGGCGGCGGTATATCCAACTGCTCGCATATCTTGCGGGCGGTTAGATCGTCTATCTCCGTGTGCCGGGGTACGGAGGTACGCTTGCCGGTAGCGGCGTTCCGGTAGATCGAATGTTTGGACCCTTCCCGCCGTAGCTCGCAGCCGTGGTCTGCGAGGTGGCGCAAGAGTCCGCGGCGCTTCAAACCTCTATGAGCTCGCGGGTAACGCCCTCACGACCTTCCAGGTCTCTCTCCGCATCCTCTCTAAGGATTTCGAGCACGAGACGTATGGCGTCCTTCAGGTTCTCGCGGGCCTCTTCGATAGATGCGCCCTGAGTGATTGCGCCGGGAACCTCCGGGCACGTAGCTACGACCCACCCGTCCTCTCCGCGCTCGAATACAGCCGTGAACCTCTCCATAGAATCCTCCTCTCTGCTCCCTGGCAGTTTACCCCACCCCCGCTGCCGGGGATGGGAGAAGATGCCCCGCAGAGTCCCGGCCCGCGGCCAGGTACGACGCCGTACTGGACCTCACGGACCGCTACTGCGGCGAGCTCAACGCCCGCCAGAAGGAGGAGACCGCGGAGGCCTACCTGACAACCAGCCGCTACGAGTGGATGTTCTGGAACATGGGCTGGACGCTCGAAGAGTGGCCTGTCGGGAGCGGGACGGAGACGTAAAAGAGCCGGGGTTCTATCCCCGGCTCCGTGGTCCTTCGGGGCGGTGTGCCCTCGAAGGTCAGGACTGCTGCTCGTCGTCCTGACTCTCCTCCGACCCTTCGATCTGGATCCTGCGCGGCCGCTGCCGCAGTTCCTGGGCGGCGTCCTTTACGGTGACCTCCAGCATGCCGTCCTCGAAGCGGGCGTGAATGTCGTCCGGGTTCGTGCCCTCGGGGAGACGCAAGCTGCGGCTGAAGGAGCCGTAGCGGACCTCCCGGGCGTGGTAGCCCCGGTCCTTGCTCTCCTGCTCGTCCCGGCGCTCGCCGGAGATGGTCAGCACCCCGTTGGCGAACGAGATGTCGACGTCATCCTTCTTCACGCCGGGAAGCTCGGCTCTGAGGACCAGATCCCCATCCTCGCTGAGCACGTCGGTAGCAGGAGCCCACTGGTCCAGAGCAGCGTCCTGCTGCTGACGGCCGCCTCTGCGAGACATGCCGCTCAGCATCTCCTCGAGCATCCGGTTCATCTCGCTCCGGGCGTCCATGAACCCGCGGAAGGGACTCAGCATATCTCCACCTCCTTGTGAGATTCTCGTCTCACTCGACTGTCGACCTTTCCTATTTCGCCATTACTATTA
>JACCZN010000187.1 GCA_013695915.1 Rubrobacter sp. | reverse complement strand
CCACCTCCGAGCGCTCGCCTTGCAGGACTTCCAGAACGAGCTGGAACTTGAACTTCGGGGTGTAGGTCTCCTTTTTGTGGGCCATAGGCTCCTCTGCCTTCTGGTCGGGGAGAAGATAGCACCGCCTGGGGCCGGGACTTTGGCGCTGTGGGTGGATCGAACCTATGGGCGCAGGTCACTTTAGCCCGGCGGCGGGCCAGGCCTGCCCACGGTGAACCGTCGTTCTCGTTCCGGGGTACCGGGATGTGGTCGGAGAAGAAAGTATGGAACTTGCAGTACGAGCCGGGCCTACCTGCGGTACGGGGCCCCTCTCCGTCCCTGGCGGTGCGTCTTTAGCGGCGCCGGCTCCTCACCTACTCCTGAGACTCTCTCGAGGCGCCCGGTCCTCCGTAGGCGCCCGGTCCTCCGTAGGGGAACGGGACGTTGAACATGCTCATGTAGGCTTCCATGCTCTCCCGTACCATCGTCTCCATCACCTCCCACTGCTTGCCGGACTGCTCGGCGAGGCCCTCCAAGAGGGCCTGGTTGTTCTCGGTCTGGCTGCGGACCTCGGACTCCAGGCTCTCGAAGAACCCCTGGGCCAGCTTGACGCTCTGCTCCTGGGAGGCGTTCGCCCTCTCGATGACCTCCCTGTAGGACTCGAGGCTCTGCGTCAGGGCGCGGTTGGTCTTCTCCTGGCTCTTGAGGGCCTCGTCTACCACGGTCACGTAGGACTCCATGGCCCCGGTCAGGGCGCGGTTGGTCTCCGCCTGGGTGGCCAGCATCTCGTTTATGCCCTCCGCCCAGCCCTGGGCCAGGTTCACGTTCCTCTCCTGGGCGGCCACGGCGTTCGTCAGAATCTTCTGGTAGGCATCGCCGAGCGACCCCGCCATCCTCTGCGCTGACTCGGACGACTCTCTGTCGGACACTCTGCCTCTCTCCTGGCTCTCAAACTCTGCTCCATGGGACAATATATCCCCGCCGACCCGTCCGTTCCAATCACGGCGGGCTCTACCCGGCAACGGCGGCTCGCCTCCCCCATACGGTATCCTGTAGTAGGTCCCCGCCACCCCACGGGCACGGCAAGATAGTGTTGCAAGTAGCCCCGTAGGCCAGGCCTCCACGGGGCCTCTAGTGTGTGGACCACGCTTGACAAGGTGTAGGTGCCGGATAACATTCGCTACCTATGGAGACCGAGCAGGAGAACACCAAGAAGAGATACCTTGTCCGCAAGCTAGACGAAGCCCGCGAGAGGACACGTTTGATCCTGAAGCCAGTCTCCGCGGAGGACCTCGAAGCCCAACACGAGACGATCATGAGCCCCCTGATCTGGGACTACGGTCACATCGGCAACTACGAGGAGCTTTGGCTCCTCAAAGAGGCGGCCGGCCGGAGCCTCTCCGACCGGGAGCTCTACGACATGTACGACGCCTCCCTCTACCCGCGCGAGGAGCGTCCATCGCTGGACCTGCTGGACCGCGAGGGGGCCGACCGCTACCTCGACGGCGTCCGGGAGACGGTGCGCGAGGCGATCACCGAGGCCGACTTCGACGGGGAGGACCACCTCCTGAGAGGTGGGTTCGTCTACCACATGATCCTGCAGCACGAGGCCCAGCACAACGAGACGATGCTCCAGACTCTGCAACTCATGGAAGGCTCCTACACGCCTCCCGTCCGGGTAGAGTCGCCGGCCGGCGGATGGACCGGGCCGGAGATGGTCCACGTACCCGGTGGACCGTTCGTAATGGGCACCGACGACGAGCAGGAGGCGCTCGACAACGAGCGCCCCGCCCACGAGATAGACCTGCCGGGCTTCTACATCGACACCACCCCGGTCACAAACCGCTCCTACGTCGAGTTCGTCGAGGACGGCGGCTACGAGAGGCGAGGCCTCTGGAGCGAGGAGGGCTGGCGCTGGAAGCAGACAGAGGACATCTCCGCTCCCAAGCACTGGTACCAGCCCGAGCTCCACTCCTGGTGGACCCAGCGCTTCGGCTTCGACGAGGCCTTGAGGCCGGAGGCCCCTGTCGTACACGTCTCTCACTACGAGGCCGACGCGTACGCCCGGTGGGCCGGCAAGCGCCTCCCGACGGAGGCCGAGTGGGAGAAAGCAGCCTCCTGGGATTCCGGAACGCAGACCAGGAGGCTTTTTCCGTGGGGAGCGGAGCCCCCGACACAGGAACGCACGAACCTCGACCAGCTCGCCTTCGGCACCTCCGAAGTGGGGGCCTATCCGGCGGGGGAGAGCTCCTGCGGCTGCCTCGACATGGTCGGGAACGTCTGGGAGTGGACGGCGAGCGACTTCGCCGCCTACCCGGGCTTCCGAGCCTTCCCCTACGACGAATACTCGAAGGTCTTTTTCGGCGATGAGTACAAGGTCCTGCGGGGCGGCTCTTGGGTCACGAGACCGGCCGCCATCCGCAACACGTTCCGCAACTGGGACTACCCCATAAGGCGCCAGCTCTTCGTCGGGTTCCGCTGTGCCCTGTAGCCCGCGGCGCCTGCGGCGACCGAAAGTCTGCGCCTAGCGTGTGCCGCATGGTGGGATACGTGGGGGAGGGGGAAGTCTCTCTCTCCTCGGTGGTGCTGGATCCGGAGCACTCGCTCGTGGCACAGGCCCACGCCCCCAGGGAGATGCTGAGCGGCACCGTAAACGTCGACGGCTTCGGGGTCGGGTGGTACGTGCCAGAAGGCACCGAACACGACGGGGAGCCGGCCGTCTACCGCTCCAGCAGCTCCATCTGGTCCGACCGGAGCTTCGCGGGGATAGCTCCCAAGCTCCGCTCCCGGAGCGTCTTCGCGGCGGTCCGGGACGCCACGCCAGGCCTGCCCGTCGAGGAGACTGGGGTGCCGCCGTTCTCGGCGGGCCCGTACCTGTTCATGCACAACGGCGCGATAGAGGGCTTCCGGCAGACCGCCATGCGTCCCCTGCGCCGGGCTCTGAGCGAGGAGTCCTACGGCGGCCTGCTCGGCGTCGCGGACTCCGAGACGATCTTCGCGGGGCTGCAAGACCGGCTGCGGGCGCTGCAGAGCCCGGGCACCGGGGAGCTCGCGGACGCCATCGAAGACACGGTGCGCCACGTGTGCGAGGTCTGCGCCGGGCTCGGGGTAAACGCTACGCTGAACCTCGGGCTCACGGACGGGGAGGCCATGGTCTTTACCCGGTACTCGCTCGTGGGCGCCGGGGGGTCCCTGTACTACCTGGAAGACGGCGGGGCGTTCCCGGGGGCCACGGTGGTAGCCTCCGAGCGCCTGGATGGAGACCCCGGCTGGAGAGCCGTGCCCGACGGGCACCTGCTCACGGCCGACAGAGCCAGCGGCGTCGAGTTGCGTCCGCTGTAGAGAATGGAGGGTGGCATGCAGGAGAGACCGGAACAGGCCAGCATAGAGGACCTCGGGTCCGCCGGCGCGGACCTCGGGGACATGGCGCGGGCCGTGAAGGCGGGTCTCACGAGCGTGCCCAAGGACCTCTCCCCGTGGCCCAAGTACTTCTACGACGCCGAGGGCTCGGAGATCTTCGAGGAGATAACCGCCCAGCCCGAGTACTACCAGACACGCACCGAGCTCTCTATACTGCAGGACCGCGCCGGGGACCTGGTCTCCCGCACCGGGTGCCGGGAGCTCGTCGAGCTCGGCTCCGGTTCGGCGAGCAAGACCCGCGCACTACTGGACGCGATGTTCGAGGCCGCTCGCCGGGAGGACCCGCCGGGGAGCGTGCGCTACGTGCCGATGGACGTCAGCGCGAGCGCCGTGGAAGAGAGCGCCGGGCGGCTACTCGAGGAGTACCCCGGGCTCGACATACAGGGTTTCGTCGGGGACTTCGACCACTCGGTGGGGAGCTTCCTCTCGGGCTCTGCGGGCTCCAACGGCTCTCCGGAGGCTCTCGCCCGGCGGCTGGTCATCTTCCTCGGTGGGACCATCGGCAACTTCACGCCGGAGAAGCGCCAGGAGTTCCTTCGGGAGGTACAGTCCGGGCTCTCGCCGGGGGACTACTTCATGGTGGGCATGGACCTGGTAAAAGACAGGGAGACCCTCAAGGCGGCCTACAACGACGCCGCCGGGGTGACGGCCCGGTTCAACAAGAACCTGCTAAAGGTCGTCAACGAGAAGCTCGGCGGGGAGTTCGACCCGCAGACGTTCTCCCACGACGCGGTCTTCAACGAGGAGGACTCCCGGATCGAGATGTGGCTCACCTCTGAGCTGGATCAGGAGGTACCAGTGGCGGGGCTCGGCCTCGAGGTCCCCTTCGAGGCGGGCGAGGGGATTCGGACCGAGATCAGCACCAAGTTCACCTACGACTCGGCCCGCCGGATGTTCGATGGCTCGGGGCTCTCCCTCGTGGAGCTGTACACCGACCGCAGAGACCTCTTCGGTCTCGCCCTCGGCAGCCGGGGAGGCTGAAGTCCCCTCGGAGGAGCTAGTCGCGGGAGATGCCCAGGAAGATAAGGGCAAACGGTATCACCGCGGTTACTAACAGGATAAAGAGCGGTATCGCGTGGTCCAAGGTCCTGTCTCCTTTCAGGCCGCTGTACAGGTGCTAACTGTACCGTATATCGTGCCCCGTGAGGCGGGCTGGAGCCCCCGCCGAGCGAAGCCCGCCCGGAGGCTGTATAAAGGCGGGGTGAAACGAGAGCATTACCGCATGAGAAGCGACCCGGAGGAGACCTCGTGAGCGCGGAGACCGGAGGTGCCCAGCGCGCGGCGCTGGTAGTCAACACCCGCTCCCGTACGGGAGAGAAGGCCTTCTTCCTGGCTCTGGACCGTCTGCACGCCCTGGGAGTGCCCCTGGGTGCGACATACGCCGTCCGGGACCCGGCCCGCCTGCCGGAGACGGTGAGCGAGGTGCTGAACGAGGGTTGCGAGCTCCTGATACTCGGCGGGGGAGACGGCTCCGTGAGCAGCGTGGTGGACTCTCTGGCCGGACGGGAAACGGTGCTCGGGCTACTACCGCTCGGCACGGCGAACGACTTCGCGCGCACGCTGCAGATACCGTCCGACCTCGCGGCGGCCTGTGACGTGGTGGCCAAGGGGCAGGTAGTAGACGTGGACCTCGGGCTGGCTGGTGGCAACTACTACGTGAACCTGGCCTCCGTGGGCCTCGGGGTCGGGGTCACGCAGGCACTCTCCGCCCGGCTCAAGAGGCGGGCCGGGGCGCTAGCGTACCCGGTGGCGGCGATCCAGGCTTTCCTCAGCCACGAACCCTTCTCTGCCAGGCTCACGTTCCCCGCCGGCGACCATCCACCGGTCGAACACGAGCGGCTGCTGCAGGTCGCGGTGGGCAACGGCCGGTTCTACGGCGGGGGGATGGTGGTCGCGCCCGACTCCGGCATCGACGACCGCCTCCTCGACGTCTACGCCATAGAGATGGGCCGCCACCGGGACCTCCTGGGCGTGGCCCGGTACCTGAAGAGCGGGGACTTCGTCCGCCGGGACGGGGTGAGCCACTACCAGACCCCGAAGGTGGTCCTCGAGACGGACCCGGATCTCCCGGTGAACATAGACGGAGAGCTCGTCGCCCGGACCCCGCAGGACTTCTCCGTCGCAGACAACGCCCTGCGGGTACTCGTACCCCGCAACTCCACCGCGGCCCTCTACGACGGAGACCGGTAGCGGCAGTCCGGTGACGGCGGGCCACGGTATCATGGTCGCCGGTGACGGGGAGAGAGAGGAGGCCTGTGCAGAGAGAGCCGCTCGGAGAGTCCTTCGGCACTACAGAGGAGCATGCCCGGCGCCTGGACGAGGGTGACGCGCTCTCGCCCTTCCGCGATGAGTTCTACCTCGAGGAGGGCAGCGTATACCTGGACGGGAACTCCCTGGGCCCGCTCTCCCGCCGGTCGGAGGTGGAGGCGCTGAACGCGCTCCGCGACTGGCGAGAGCGGGGCATCCGCGGCTGGACCGAGGGACCGCAACCCTGGTTCTACCTCTCGGAGAAGCTCGGGGCTCTCACGGCGCCCCTCGTGGGCGCCTCACCGGAAGAGGTTGTCGTGACCGGCCAGACTACCGTCAACCTCCACCAGCTGGTCGCGACGTTCTTCGAGCCGGGGAACGGGAGGACAAAGATACTCGCTACCGGGCTCGACTTCCCCTCGGATATCCACGCCCTCAAGAGCCAGCTCCGGCTGCGGGGCCTCGACCCGGCGGAGCACCTCATGAGGGTACCGAGCCGTGACGGACGCCTCGTGGAAGAGAGGGACATAGTAGCCGCCATGACGGAGGAGGTGGCCCTGGTGGTGCTGCCGACCGTGCTGTACCGGAGCGGCCAGCTTCTGGACGTGGAGCACCTGACGCGGGAGGCCCACCGGTGGGGCATCCTCGTAGGCTTCGACGCCGCGCACTCCGTGGGTGCGGTACCGCACAGCTTCGCCCCCTGGGGGGTGGACTTCGCCTTCTGGTGCGGGTACAAGTACCTGAACGGCGGTCCCGGCGCGCCGGCGGGCCTGTACGTGGCCCGCGAGCACCTCGGCCGCCGGCCCGGTCTCGCCGGGTGGTTCGGCTCCGCCAAGGACCGGCAGTTCGATATGGAGCACGAGCTGACCCCGGCGGAGGGCGCCGGAGCCTACCAGATCGGCACGCCCCACGTGCTGAGCCTGGCGCCGCTGCTGGGCTCTCTCGAGGTCTTCCGGGACGCCGGCATAGAGAGGGTGCGCGAGAAGTCCCTGCGGCTCACCGGGTACCTGGCGTACCTCGTAGAGCACGAGCTCTCCGGGATGGGGTTCGGGATCGGGAGCCCCCGGGAGGACCGCCGCCGCGGCGGACACCTCGCCCTGGAGCACGGGGAGGCCGCCAGGATCTGCGCGGCCCTCAAGGAGGCCGGCGTGGTAGCGGACTTCCGCGAGCCGAACATCATCCGGCTCGCCCCGGTGGCCCTCTACGTCTCCTACACCGACGTGTGGAAGACCGTGACGGTGCTGCGGAAGATAATGGCCCAGAAGAGCTACGAGAATTACGAGAACACCCGGGGCGTCGTGGCCTGACCCGGCGGGAACCGTGGGCTCCGGAAGGCTTTGAGAATACGTTCGCTTCGGCTTCACCGGCCGCACGATATCTTAGTGGAGGAGTCGACAAAAGGCCCGGCGGGCCCCGTAGAAGCGAGGTACAAAGGTCAGCACGGCAGTCTCTCGAGAGGTCCTGGTAAAGATACACAAGCACCTCCGGTACGTGCTGGTCCTGCTCGGGGATCAGGCCGCACAGACCCGGACGAGCATCCGGCGCGCACAGGAGCGGATAGAGAAGGTGCTCGGCAGGGTGCCCCTGCTGATGGAGGGCGAGAGCCCGCGGAGAAAGGCCCTGGAGCACCTGGAGGAGGCGAACGCCCTGGCCGAAGAGCACCTCGAGCCCGCCGGCCGCGGGCGCCGCATCCGGGCGGCCATAAGGGAGGCTCTCTCGGAGGCGCGCCGGGAGCTCTGACTCTCCCCGGCGGGCCGGAGCATGGGGAACTCGGGAAAGGCTAGAATACTCTCCGTGCCCGTCCTCTCGCTCATAGACCGGCTGCTGCGCCGGAGACCCCGGGGCAACCGGCCGAGGCTCAAGGTGGACCAGTCCCTCGGGGCATTCCCGCGGGCGGGGGGAGATATCTCACCGCTGTTCGTGATCTTCCGGACGGAGAACCGGGGCCCGGAGGAAGTAGAGGTCACAGGTCTGTCCATAGAGCTCGACGGAGGCCGGTACCTGGAGCTTACGGACGTTCTGGGAGGGGAACGCGAGCTTCCGTGCGGGTTGCAACCCGGCGAGGCGGTCGCGTTCTGGACCGGGGCCAGAGGTCTCGCCGAAACCCTCGCAGAGGAGAGCTACGGGGGGCGGCCGCGGTTGAGGCTCCTGGTCGCTGACGGGCTCGGGGGCGTACACCCGAAGAGCTTCCGGTTCCGGGTGGACGAGTACCTCGAGTTAGAGGACGCGTAGGCCGAGGCTCCGCTTGCTCAGGACCGTTACAGCGACGAGATACGTCACCCCGCTGCGCGAGGGCGGCTCCCTGCCGGCCGTGGTGGAGGCCGATGATTCGGGGATGTACGTGCTGAAGTTCCGGGGGGCGGGGCAGGGGCGGAAGGCGCTCGTCGCGGAGCTCGTGGCGGGTGAGATCGCCCGCAGGCTCGGGCTTGCGGTGCCGGAGATCGTGCTCGTCGAGCTCGACCCCGGTCTCGGGAGCGCCGAGCCCGACCCGGAGATACAGGACTTGATCCGGGCGAGCCCCGGCCTGAACCTGGCGCTCGACTACCTGCCGGGCTCTCTGGGCTTCGACCCGCTCGCCGGACCGCCGCCGGAGGACCTCGCCTCCCGCATCCTGTGGTTCGACGGGCTCGTGACCAACGTGGACCGCTCGCCCCGCAACACGAACCTCCTTGTGTGGCACGACCGCCTCTGGCTCATAGACCACGGCGCCGCGCTGTACTTCCATCACAGCTGGCCCGGGTGGGAGGCCGCGAGCCGGAGACCGTTCGTCGCGGCCCGGGACCACGTGCTGCTCCCGTTCGCCGGCGGCATCCGGGAGGCCGACCAGGCCCTGAGCCATATCCTGACCCCCGAGACGCTGCAAGAAATAATCCGCCTCGTACCCGGGGAGTGGCTGCGGGACGAGCCGGGCTTCGAGGGCGCGGAGGAGGTGCGCTCCGCCTACCTCCGCTACCTGTCGGCCCGCCTGGAGGAGCCGCGGGAATGGGTGGCGGCGCTGGAGAGAGACCGTGGCAGCGACGTTTGAGTACGCCGTCTTGCGCGTGGTGCCCCGGGTGGAGCGCGGGGAGTTCATCAACGCGGGCGTGGTGCTCTACTCCTCCGCGACAAAGTTCCTGGACGCCCGCGTCTACCTCGACACCGGGCGCCTCCAGGCCCTGGACCCTACGATGGACCCGGAGCCTGTCCTGCGGCGCCTGGAGGCTGCCAGAAGGGTGTGCGCGGGCGGTCCCGGAAGCGGTGCCATCGGTCTCTTGCCGCCGGTCCAGCGTTTCGGCTGGCTGGTCGCCCCGTGCAGTACCGTCGTACAGCCCTCCCCGGTCCACACGGGCCTCTGCGGGGACCCGCGGAGGACCCTGGATCACCTCCTCCGGGTCATGGTCCACCCCTGGGAGTAGAATGCCGGCCCGGCCCGCCGCGATCCGGCGGAGACGCTACCCGGTGGAGGAGTCGCGGCGGAACATGGGGATCTCAGGGGTCACCGGATGATTCCGGGAACATTGTACGCTAGCGGATCAAAGTGCATAAGCGGCAGCGCCACGTCTGATAGCTGCCCTGCGCACCGACGACCCCACTACTGGACCGGCAAGCTCAGTCCGGGATTCTCATAGCCCGGGCCGTCTCGGGATAGGTGTGCATCCGCGAAACGCGCTCGCCATTGACGAAGCACTCGTGCACGAAGGGCATGCACCGGGGGTCCCCGGTCTTCCGACCCACGCACTTGAAGAAGCCCAGGACCAGCACGCTCTCACCGGTATCGACCAGCGTCTGTGGTATGGCCCGGAAATCCTCCCAGAGGTCCTCCTCATGGCGGAAGATCGCGGCGACGACAGAGCGGGGCCCAGAATGGTATCCGGCGTAGGGCACCCTTGAGACCGGCGGTTCGACGAAGGATACCGCCGGGTCCAGCAGCGCCCACGCCGCCGGAAGATCACCGCTGTTGAATGCTTCGTAGAGCCCGCGCACGATGGATGCGTTCCCTGCACACACCACCCGCCTCCTTCGCCTTTTGTACCGGGGTTATCATCTGTAAGCTAGCGGGCTGTGGGCAACGGCGCCTCCCAGTGGACCTTCTAATGGAGTATCTTCGGTGCCTGGCGGCTCTGTGAGCGCGGCCTCTACCCTCTGCCATCCGGCTTCCCTTCGGCAAAACGCGCCTCTTTCGGTACCTCGTCCATCGGCAGCCCCGAGGCCGCCTCCATCCTGCCGCTGTAGTTGAACAGAGAGACCAGGGCCGTCGCCTCGTAGATCCCCTTCTCCTCCCAGCCAGCCTCTCGCAGAGCCTCGAAGTCCGCCTCCTCCATCATGGAAGACTCTTGGGTGAGCTTCTTCGCGTAGGTGAGAAGCGCCCGGGTCTTCTCGTCGAGCTCGTATGTGGGCCAGGTGGTGGCGAACTCCGCGGAGAGGTGCTCGTCGTTGGTCAGGCGGCGCACGGCCGCCGTATGGAAGCCCAGTCAGGGAGCGCCACCGACCAGGCCGTTGACCACAGTGGCGAGCATCTCCCGCTGCAGGCGGGAGAGCGGCGAGCGCTTGCGGACGTTGAGGTAGCTGTAGAGCCAGTAGGTTGGCAGGCCGACCTTGAGGTCCGTAAGGACGATCTGCTGGATGCCCGGCACCATGCCGCCCATCTGTCGCTTGGTCATCCTCATCATCAGT
>JACCZN010000129.1 GCA_013695915.1 Rubrobacter sp. | reverse complement strand
CCCGAGAGGAGGCCCGCGCTGTCGCCTCTGGCGTGAGCCTTCTTGAAGGAATCGCTGTGGACCCAGGCGTCGAACGCCTCCCGGTCCTCCCAGCGCGTGATCACGAGCTCCTCCGTGGCGTCCTCGGCGCGCAGCACCTCCATGGAGACGAACCCCGGGAAGTCCTGCACGTCCCCGCGGCTCCCCGCGAACTGCTCGACGATCTGCTCCGCAGCGCCCTCTTTTACCGGCAGCCGGTTGGTGATTGCTATCATCCGATCCTCCTCGTCTCTCCTGATAGAACCGCAGTATATCTCCCCTCGGACTCCACCCGCGAGAGAGGACCCGGCACCGCTAGAAACTTTGCACTGATCCAAGCGTATAGCTGATTGCGTAGGGTTTAGTAGAGACAGGTTGAGGATTACACCTGTTACACACAAGAGCGAATAGAGGTTTGGGAAGCACCGACAGATGGTAAGATCAATACTAGTTAGTGAAACTGATTTAATACACACGTTTCATCTACGAGGAGGCTGGTTTGGCTACTACCAGCGTGGATAAGAAGACGGACATCGTCAAGGCTGCACGGGAGACGGAGACGCCGGAGCTGCTCGCCAAGTACCTGGCACACATCGGCCGTGGGAGCCTCTTGACCCACGCCGAGGAGATAGAGCTCTCCAACGCCGCCAAGGGCGGTGACACCAGGGCCCGCAAGCGGCTCATAGAGAAGAACCTCCGCCTCGTGGTGAGCGTGGCCAAGAAGTACCGCGGCTACGGGCTGGCCTTCGAGGACCTCATACAGGAGGGCAACATAGGCCTGATGAAGGCGGTGGAGAAGTTCGACCCCGATAGGGGCTACAGGTTCTCCACGTACGCTACGTGGTGGATCCGTCAGGCGGTGCAGCGGGCGGTGGCGGACAAGGGCCGGACCATCCGGGTGCCGGTACACATGACCGAGAAGATCCGGAAGATGGCCCGCACCTACAACGAGCTGTCGGCGGAGTTCGAGCGGGAGCCCACCGACGAGGAGGTCGCCGAGCGGCTCGGCTGGACCGTCGGCGAGGTGCTCGACGTAAAGGGCGCCATGCCGGACGCCACGAGCCTCAACGAGCCCCTGAGCTCCGAGGACGACGCGTCCGAGAAGGGCGAGTTCGTGGAGGACGTAGCAGCCTCCAGCACGCCGGATACGGTCATCAGGGATATGGAGACCTCGCAGCTAAAGGAGGCCATAGAGCGGTTGCCGGAGCGGGCGCGGTACGTGCTCGTGCGGCGCTACGGCCTCGACGAGCAGGGCCCGGCGACCCTGGCGCAGCTCAGCGACGAGCTCTCCGTCTCCCGGGAGCGGATACGCCAGATCCAGCGCGAAGCCGAGCAGGCTCTGAAGGGTGGCGAGCACGGTCGCTCGCTCCGGCACGCCGCGGCGTAGAACCCCTCAGGCAACGGCCGGCGGTCGTCCCCGCTGGCCGTTGCCCCGGCCCGTTCAGGGGCGGGCTCGTGCGGCCGGGCTCCTGTCACGCTGGAGCGTGGCCGTACAGTAGAGGAGCAGGGCCAGCAGGGCGGTCAGGAGGTGCAGTACGTTGGCCGCCGCCTCGAGCGGTATCCAGCCACCGAGAGCCTCTGCCTCGGGTGAGAAGGCCCCGGCCAGAAACAGGCCCGAGCAGACGGCACCGACGGCCAGGGTGTATGCTCCGGTAGCTCTGAAGCTCCGGTAAGCGGCGAGACCGCACACCCCGATCAGGACGTACCCCAGGCTCAGCAGCCAGTTCACGGCGAGGACGTCGAACAGGTAGCCCTCGAACGGCCCCATCTCCGCCGGTACGCCCGGCCAGAGGGCCAGCGGAGAGAGGCCGAGCACCCCGATGAGCAGGTAGACCACCCCGGCGACGAGGGAGAAGGCCCGCACCGGGGACATCAGGCCCTCCCCACCGCTACCGGTCCGTACTCTGACCGAGGGCCCGGAGTACTTTCGGGGAGAGGAGCCACTGCAGCTTTCCGGCCCCGGGGGCTGGCGAGCCATCGAGGCGCACGCACAGCACGCCGCCCTTCTTTATCTTTACGTCCAGCCCTTCGGAGCTGCCGCAGAGCAGGTAGGAGGCCAGCTCGTTCAGGCTCGGCCGGTGCCCCACCAGGGCTATGGAGTCGGCGCCGGGGTCTCCGAGAGCGGCCAGTATCTTGTGCGGCGGGAGGTCTGGCTCGAGCTCCGGCAACTCTTCGGGGTAGGACCAGCGGCTCTGCTCCGACAGGACCTCCGCGGTCCGCCACGCCCGGTCGAACGGGCTGCTGAGGACGCGCTCCACCCGGGACACCACCTCCTCGAGCCCCCGCGCCGCCACGCGGAACTTCTCCTCGCCCTCCGGGGTCAGGGGCCGGCGGCTGTCGTCCGGCCAGCGCTCCGCGTCGCGCCCGTGAGCCACGGCGTGGCGTACCAAGTACAGGTTCATCGCCCCCCCTTACCCCGGCCTCTCGTCTTCCGGCCACCGCTTGCCCGTAGCCTCCCCGTGCTCCCCGAGCACGCGCTGTAGTCGCTCCAACTTATACGGAATCCGGGTGATTCCTTCCCGAAGCCTCATTCGTTTCTCCCGACGCCCCACTCCCGAAGCGAGCGAAGCCGCAGCGGAGCGCCTCCCGACTCCCGGACCCGCCGGGTATGGGACTATCCACCCGGATTCGGTATTACCCGGCATCTGGCGGGACCTCTACCTCCTCCGGGCCGGGCTCGGTCGGCGTGAGGCCCTGTGCCCGCAGGCCCACCTCGAACTTGGAGGCGGTGGCCGGGAGGAGCCCGCAGCCCTCCCGCAGCTCCCCGACGAACGACTCTATCTCCTCTATCGCCCCGGGCTCCGCCTCGACCTCGACGCGCCCGAGCATGGCCGCCCGCCCTCCCTCCACCGGTATCTCCGTCTCGTCGAGGGCGACCTCCCCGATCCTCTCTCCGCCACGGTAGACGCCGTATACGCTCCGGCGGGTCCGCACCTCGAAGAGGCTCCGGAGCTCGCGGGGACCCGATAGCACGCCCACCCTCCAGCCGACGGGACCGGTAGACCCCCGCAGGACCTCGAGGTCCCCTGCCGGTCCCTCGCTCTCCAGCGGCTCGGAGATCTCCCGCCGCACCCGGAGGCCCCGTTCTCCGGCGGCGGCCATGGATTTCAGGGTCGCGGCCGCGCTCTTCCCCCGGCGGCGGACCCGCAGCGCGTAGCCGGCCCTGTAGAGCCGCCAGTCATTCGTGTCGAGGTACGTGTCGGTGAGCCGGCGCGCCTCTTCTCTGGCAACGGAGAACTCCCCGGGCACCCTCTCCTCCAGCCAGGACTCCACGGAGACCGCCCCGGAAGCCTCGAACTGCCACTCGACCTCTTGCTGCTCTGCTCCGGTTATCTCGTCCCCCGCAAAGAAACCAGGTTTACCAGGTCCATACTACTCCTACCAGAGGTGGGATACTCTACCACTGCCCGCCGTGGATTTGAACCGGGTGTGCTTGCGCCGTACGGAGGCCTGCGGGGCTGTCAGTCCTCTGTCAGGAGGGACTGGCTGTCTACGGGCTCCTCGCCCTCTCCGGGGTGGAGCCGCTTGGAGTTGCCGTCGGACCGGAGCTCCCAGGCGTTCACCGTGTCGGCGAGCTGGAGGTCGAGTATCTGCCGCACCTTCTCGCGGTGGCGCTCCTCGCGCAGGGGGAAGAGGGTCTCCACCCGGCGGTCGAGGTTGCGCTGCATGACATCGGCGCTGGAGAGGTAGACCTTCGTCTCCTCTCCCTCGCCGAAGAGGTAGGCCCGCGCGTGCTCCAGGAAGCGGCCGACGATGGAGACCACCCGGATGTTCTCGCTTACCCCCTCTATACCGGGCCTCAGGCAGCAGATACCGCGCACCACGAGCTCCACCCGCACGCCCACCCGCGAGGCCTCGTAGAGCGCTTCCGTGAGCTGGGGGTCCGTGAGGGCGTTCATCTTCATGGAGATCCTGGCCGAGCCGCCGCTCCGGGCCTTCTCCGTCTCCTCGGTTATGAGGCGCAGGAGCCCGTCGCGCAGGTTCAGCGGCGAGACCATGAGCTCGTGGTACTCCTCCTGCTCGGAGTAGCCGGTCAGGTAGTTGAAGACGTCCGAGCAGTCCTCGGCGAGCTCCGGGTTGGCGGTAAAGAACGAGAAGTCCGTGTAGAGCCGGGCGGTCGAGGGGTTGTAGTTGCCGGTGCCGAGGTGTACGTAGCGCCGGAGCCCCGAGCCCTCCCGGCGGACGACCAGGCAGATCTTGGCGTGCGTCTTCAGGCCCACGATGCCGTAGGCGACGTGGACCCCCTGGGCCTCCAGTTGCCGGGCCCAGGTGATGTTCGGCTCCTCGTCGAAGCGGGCCTTGAGCTCCACGAGGGCCGCCACCTGGGTCTGCTCGTCCCGGGCCTCCGATAGCGCCTCGACCACGGGCGAGTTCGAGCCCACCCGGTAGAGGGTCTGCTTTATGGCGAGCACGTCCGGGTCCGCCGCCGCGGCCCGCACGAAGTCCACGAACGGCGAGAACGAATCGTAGGGGTGGTAGAGCAGCACATCGCCCTGCCGGATCGCCGAGAACACCGATCCCGAGCCCCGGAACTCCGGCGGGTAGCGCGGGGCCAGTGGCTTGTAGAGGAGGTCCGGCCGGTCCAGGTTCGTAAGCTCGGAGAGGTCGGAGAGCCCAACGGGGTCCGGCACGGCGTAGACCGAGTTCGAGTCCATCTTCAGGTTCTCCGCCAGCCACTCCCGCAGCTCCCCGGGCATCCTGTCCGACACGACCAGCCGGACGCCGTGCCCGAACCACCGTCCGGCGAGCTCGTCCTCTATCGTCTGCAACAGGTCCGCCGCCTCGTCCTCCTCTATCACGAGGTCCGCGTTCCGGGTCACCTGGAACACGTAGCTGGCGGAGACGTTCTTGCCCGGGAAGAGCTCGTCGAGGTTCGCGGCCACGACCTCCTCCAGGCGCACCAGCCGGGTCTCCGGGCGGCTCTCCCCGTCCTCCTCGCTCTTCGCAGAGCTTCCGGCCGCGGGCACCCGCACGAAGCGGTCTATGATGGTCGGCACCTTTACGCGGGCCATTACCTGCCGACCGCCTTCCTCCTCTATGACCACCAGGAGGTTCAGGGAGAGGTTCGAGATGTGCGGGAAGGGGTGAGACGGGTCTATCGCCAGGGGCGTCAGGATCGGCAGTATCTCCCGGGCGAACCTCTCGCGGAGCTCCTTTTTCTGCCGCTTGTAGAGGCTCTCGTGGGAGACTATCTTTATGCCCTCCTCTTCCAGGGCGGGCAGTACCCCCTTCTCGAGGATCAGACGCCGCTCGTCGAAGAACTCCTTTATCCGCTCGTGGATCCGGGAGAGCTGCTCCTCGGGGGTCATCCCGTCGGGGACCGGGTTCGGCAGGTCTGCGGCGACCTGCTGCTGCAGGCCGGAGACCCGGATCATGAAGAACTCGTCGAGGTTGGTCTCGGAGATGGCGATGAACCGCACCCTCTCCAGCAGGGGGTGGCGTTCGTCCCGGGCCTGCGCCAGTACCCGGTAGTTGAAGGCCAGCCACGAGAGCTCCCGGTTCATGTAGAGCGACGGGTCGGAAAGGTTCTTCTGCGGAACGGTATCTGTCATGTCTCCTCTTAAGCCTTGTCTCCTATCAGGGTGCCGGTCTCGCCGAGCTCCTCCGCGAACGTCAGGAGAGCCCCCTCCCGGAGCCCCCCGCGGGCCACGACGAGCTCCGGGCGCTCGAAGTGCTCCAGGACCGCCGCGAGCGTGGTAATGGCCGCCGGTAGCACCCGCGCCCGCTCCGGGGCGAGGCCGTGCTCCCGCGCGAGGACCGCCGACGGCCGGTCCGAGACCTCCGCCGCAAGCTCCCGCAGCCGCTCTACGGTGAGCCGCTCCCGCAGGATCTTCAGGATCGCCCGCGCCGAGCCTCCGACGCCCACCACGGCGGTCTCCGCGGGCAACTCCCACCGTGGCAGCAGGCGGAGCACGCCCTCCCGCAACCTCTCCAGCTCCTCCGCTCGTGGTGGGTCGCTCTCCACGAAACGCTCCGTGGTACGGTTCGACCCGAGCGGCAGGGAGACCCGCTCCTCCGGGCCATTCCCGGCCGCGCCGAAGATGAACTGCGCCGATCCCCCGCCGAGGTCCACCACGAGCTTCGGGGCGTTCACGCCCTCCCCATCTGCGACCGCCGAGATGGCTCCCCGGAAGCCGAGCAACGCCTCCTCCTCGCCGGAGATCAAACGCATCCCGAGCCCCGTGGTCTCCTGGACCTGATCCGCGAGCTCCGGACCGTTCTCCGCGTCCCGGACGGCGCTCGTCGCGAGTATCACCGGCTCCGGCACCCCGTTCAGCGTGGAGATCCTTGCGAACAGGTCGATGGCGTCCGCCGCCACCGCGAGCCGCCGCTCCTGGATCCTACCGGTCTTCTCTACCCCCGAGCCCAGCCGCGCGGAGACCTTCTCCCCCGTTACCGGCAGCACGGACCCTCCATCTACCTCCCCCACGAGCAAGTGGATGGTGTTCGACCCCACGTCTATGACCGCGTGACGGCTCACCGCGCCACCAGCCGAGCCCGCAGAGCAGCCTGTGTGTAACCGATCACGCCGCAATAATAACACCGCTCTCCCTCCCCACACCCGCGGCCACCGTGATATATTGCGGCTAATGGTAATGACTCTCACTGTTAGGAGCAAGGCTTGGGAGAGCACGAGGGCAGCATGAGACGCGAGGAGTTGGCTTCCTGGTTCGAGGAGGTGGCGCGGCAGGTCCGGACGGGGACGCTGATGGTCGACGGCGAGAAGGTCGCGGTGCCCCAGGAGCTCGCCGCGCGCCTCAAGAGCAGGTCCAAGAAGGGTCACGAGAGGCTGAGGCTCGACCTCGAGTGGCAGGGTGCCCCATCGAAGAAGGACAAGAACAACGGTTCCGCGCCGGCGGGCAACGGTTCCGCGGAAGCTTACGGAACCAACGGGGGTTCGAACGGCTCCGGGACGGAAAACACGAAGCGCGGTGGGGGCCGTTCGGGAGAGAAGGTCAGGGACTACGACTCTCACGTCCTGGTATGTAGCGGCGGCGACTGCTCCAAGAAGGGCGGCAAGGACCTCAAGAAGGCCCTGAAGAGCGAGCTGCGCGCGGAGGGCTTGAACCGGGACGTGCGGGTGGACTCGGTCGGGTGCCTCGGCCTCTGCAAGCACGGCCCGAACGCCATCGTCTACCCGGAGGGCACGTGGTACCTCGGGCTCAAGGACAAGGCCGTGCCGGAGGTCGTGCGGGAGCACCTCAAGGACGGCGAGCCTGTGGAGCGCCTCGCCGCCGAGCGCCGTTCCCGGCAGAAGGCAAAGAAGTAGCCGGCGGCAGGGGCGGGTCACCCGGTATCGCTCCCCGCCGGGAGGTTTAAGGTCCGCGCTCGCGGGGGAGGATATGTAGTGGGCCACACATAAGAGAGCGACGAGCGGCCCACTCAGGAGGTAATCGGTATGTCAGACGAGAATCAGCAGAGAGACAAGGTAGACGAGACCGTAGACAAGGCCAAGGAGAAGGGTCTAGAGGAAGACAGCAAGGCCGACAAGGCTGCGGACAAGGCCGAGGAGAAGGGCCTCACCGACAAGATAAAGGACAAGCTGAAGGGCAACGAGTAGCCCTCACGGGCCGGACATAACATTCCGAAAACCGGGCGGCGCCGTTCCACACGGGGCCGCCCTTTTTATTGTGCGGCGGAGAGGGCCCTTTCTCTGCCCGGGCATGAGCGTGTAGAGGCCGGGCGGTAGCCCGCTCTTGCATCAGGAATAGTTCGTAGAAGTAGTTTGTTTTTTCATCTATACTCTTTCCCGTGAAGATCGGGGTGCCAAGAGAAGTTGTTGAAGGGGAGCGGCGCGTGGCCATAGTGCCGGAGACGGTCGGCAGGCTCCTCAAGCAAGGCTTCGAGGTAGCGGTGGAGTCCGGCGCGGGCCGGGACTACGACCTCGATGAGCACTACCGGGAGGCCGGGGCGGAGGTCGTGGATGGGTCTGGTCCGGTCTACGGGGAGGCAGACGTGATCGTCAAGGTGGACGAGCCCACGGAGGACGAGGTCGGCCAGATGCGCCGGGGGCAGGCCCTGATCTGCTTCATAAACGGTCCTCAGCAGCCCGAACTCGTCGGGAAGCTCGCGGAGGCCGGGGTCACCGTATTCTCCAACGAGCAGATCCCGCGCACCAGCGTAGCGCAGAGCATGGACGCCCTCTCTTCTATGGGCTCCATCGCCGGGTACAAGTGTGCCCTGCTCGGGGCCAACGCGCTCGGCAAGTACGTCCCGATGCTCTCCACCGCCGCCGGCACCACCAAAGCGGCGAACGTGCTGGTGCTCGGGGTAGCGGTCGCGGGGTTGCAGGCGATCTCCATGATGAACCGGATGGGGGCGGAAGTGTTCGCCTACGACATCCGGCCCGAAACCAGGGACCAGGCACGGTCCCTCGGGGCTACCTTTATAGACTCCGACGACGAGCGGGAGAACGAGCAGGAAGAGGACGAGTACGAGGAGTACCGGCCCGAGGGCTTCCGCAAGCTGATGACCTCTCTGGGTTTCTACGGGCTCGCGGAGCCCCCGAGGGACCAGTACGTGGTGGAGGGCGAAGAGGAGCCCTCCGGGGAGAGCAAGGAAAAGGAGGAGTGGTCCAGGGAGAAGCTCGCCGAGGACCAGAAGCTCGTGCGGGAGCGCATCAAGGAGATGGACGTAGTCATCACCACGGCGCTGGTGCCGGGCCGGCGGGCCCCGACCCTCGTGGACACGGAGATGGTCGAGTCTATGAAGCCCGGGTCCGTGATCGTCGACCTCGCGGCGGAGAGCGGCGGCAACTGCGAGGTCTCGAAGCCGGGAGAGACCGTCGAGCACAGCCGGATCCAGGTGCTGGGTCCGCTGAACCTGCCGAGCACCGTGCCGGTCCACGCGAGCCAGCTCCTCTCGCGCAACATGTACAACCTGATCGAGCACCTCACCGAGGACGCCTCGGAGGAGAAGGGCAAGAAGGAGCCCAGGCTGAACCTGGACTTCGAAGACGAGATCGTAGACGCGACCTGCATAGCCCACGGCGGCGAGGTCCGCCACGAGCCAACCCGCAACGCGCTGGAGGATGCCCGGGGCAGGACTTCCGAAGAGAGCGAGGTGAGCTAGCGTGACGGAGCTCCTCGCTCAGTTGGCGGTACTCATACTCGCCGCCTTCCTGGGCTTCGAGCTGATCTCGCGCGTCCCCAACCTACTGCACACCCCCCTGATGAGCGCGACCAACGCCATCCACGGCATCATCCTGGTCGGCGGCATGATCACGCTCGCCGCCGACGGTCCCCTGGCGATCAAGGCGGTGGGCTTCCTGGCGGTAGCGTTCGGGGCGTTGAACGTGGTGGGCGGTTTCTGGGTTACAAACCGGATGCTCGGCATGTTCCGGCCCCCGATCAAGCGAGTCAAGAAGAGAAGAGAGGGGTAGCCCTTGCAGGTCGCGACTTTCCTGGCCTACCTGCTGTCGGCTGCGCTGTTCATCTTCGGCATCCGCCGCCTGAAGACGCCGGAGACGGCCCGCTCGGGCAACACCCTGGCGGCGCTGGGCATGCTGATAGCCGTGGTCGCAACGCTCTTCGTCATCGAGTTCCGGGGGCTCCTGGAGATCGGGCTCGCCATGATCGTCGGGTCGGTGATCGGGGCGGTCTCCGCGCAGCGCGTACAGATGACCTCCATGCCCCAGATGGTGGCCGCCTACAACGGGGTCGGCGGCGGGGCGGCGGCGCTCATCGCGCTCTCGGAGTTCTACCACCTGAGCGAGGTCGGGGAGCTGGGCGTGGTAGGAGGCGTCACGGTGCCGCTCACCGTGCTCATCGGGTCGGTCAGCTTCGCGGGGAGCGTCGTGGCGTTCAGCAAGCTGCAGGAGATAGCCTTCGAGGGAGCCGTCTCGTTCCCGCTGCAGCAGGTGGTGAACGCGCTGCTCTTCGTCGGCATCCTCGTGCTCGCCGCGAACGCCTTCGTGGACGGCGCCCTGCTCCCGTTCCTCTCCCCGGTCGCCTCCGTGGTCGCGGTGATGGCGGCCTCGCTCCTCTTGGGCATCCTGCTCGTCATACCCATCGGCGGGGCGGACATGCCCATAGTCATCTCGCTCCTGAACGCCGGTACGGGCCTCGCGGCGGCGGCATCGGGCTTCGTGCTCGACAACTACATCCTGATCATAGCCGGCACCATCGTCGGGGCGTCGGGCACCATCCTCACCCGCCTGATGTCCGGCGCTCTCGGGCGTCCGCTGGGCAAGATCATCTTCGCCGGCATCGCCGCTGCGGCCGGTGGATCTCGGGAGGAAGGAGAGGAGCGCCCGGTCCACGACGCGAGCGCCGAGGAGGTGGGAGAGTACCTCAAGGAGGAGGCCGAGAAGGTCATCATCGTACCCGGCTACGGCCTCGCGGTCGCACAGGCTCAAGGCCCGATGCACGAGCTGATGGAGGCCCTGGAGGCCGCGGGCAAGGAGGTGAAGTTCGGCATCCACCCCGTGGCGGGCCGGATGCCCGGGCACATGAACGTACTCCTCACCGAGGTCGGCATCCCCTACGCCAAGCTCTACGACCTCGAAGACATAAACCCCGAGTTCGGCGACGCGGACGCCGTGATCATCGTCGGCGCCAACGACGTCGTGAACCCCGTCGCCAACGACCCCGACCAGAGCACCCCGATAAGCGGCATGCCAATCCTCGAGGTCGAGCAGGCAAAGAAGGTTATCTTCGTCAAGCGCTCCCTGAGCCCCGGCTTCGCCGGGGTGGACAACCCGCTCTTCTACGACGAAGAGAAGACCATGATGCTCTTCTCCGATGCCAAGCAGGGCCTGCAGGAGATGGTCAGCGCCGTAAAGAGCACCTGACCTCGCAGCTCAGGCGGCTGCCTCTCACCCCCGGAGAGGGCTGCCCGCCTCATTATGTGTCAGTGGCTCTTACGCTGCTGTGTGACGTATTTCATGAGCCCGGCGACGAGCATCTCGTAGTTCCCCGCGAGCTGGTAACGCTCGGAGTCTTCGGGCTCCGCACCCTCCGTCAGGAGCTCCGCGTCTCCCCGGACGGTCAGCTCCTCTACTATGTCCTCCTGCTCCTTGCCCTCGTCCAGCCGCTCCTGTACCAGTAGCATCCACTCCTGGAGCCGCTGCTCCAGCTCGCCGAGGTGACGGCCCACGTCCTCGAAGCCGCCGAAGTGCGTGAGGTACACGCACTCCGGTCCTATCTGCCGCACGAGCTCTATGCTCCTCTGCCACATCTCTACGTCTACTTCAGGTGGAGGTGTAGGTGGCCGCACGTAGGACTGTCCGGGGAGCCGTATGCCGGCGACATCGCCGGCGAACAGGGCGCCGGAGCCGGGCTCGTAGAAAGCGAGGTGGTGGTAGGCGTGGCCGGGCGTGTAGTGAGCCTCGAGGGTCACGCCCGCGGTCTGTATCTCCTCCCCGCCCTTCAGGACCACGAGGCGGTCTTCGGGCACGGGCCGCATCTCGCCCCAGAGCTCGTCCATCCGGTCGCCGTAGATCCGGGTCGCGCTCCTCATGAGTTTCTCCGGGTCCACGAGGTGCGGGTAGCCTATCTCGTGGACGTAAAAGGTGGCGTTCGGCAGCAGCTCCGTGAGGTTCCCCGAGGCTCCGGCGTGGTCGAGGTGTACGTGGGTCAGGAAGACCTCCCGCACCTCTTCCGGGGCCACGCCCCGCTCCCGGAGGCCGCCGAGCAGGGCATCGAGGCAGGTCGTCGGCCCGGTCTCCACTATGGCGGAGGAGTCGTCCCCCCGTAGCAGGAAGGAGCCGATGATCTCCCTGGTCCCCATAAAGTCAAGGTCTATGGTCTCTATCTTCACGGCCGGTACCCCGATTCCCCATGGTTGTGCGAGAGCTCTGGCGAGGATTATACAGACCTCTGCGTGATAGACTTCCGGGACCGCTGGGAGGCACGAACCGGGAGGTGCGCGTTGGACCTGAACCTCATGCGAGAGCTATCCGTCAAGACGGAGGCCAGGATAGTCCTGCTGGTCCTCGACGGCCTCGGAGGCCTCCCCGGGGGAGACGGCAAGACGGAGCTCGAGGCGGCACGTACGCCGAACTTCGATGCCCTGGCCGCCCGCTCGGAGCTCGGTCTCTCGCGGCCCCTGGGCCGGCAGGCTGGCGTGAGCCCCGGCAGCGGTCCCGGCCACCTCGGGCTCTTCGGCTACGACCCCGTCCGCTACGCCGTCGGCCGCGGCATCCTGAGCGCCCTCGGCGTCGGCATCGAGCTCGGGGAGAACGACCTCGCGGCCCGCATCAACTTCGCCACCAGGGACGGTTCCGGCAGGATCTCCGACCGCCGCGCCGGCCGCATCGCCTCCGGGGACGCCGCGGAGCTCGTGAACCTGCTGCAGAAGGACGTGGACCTCGACGGCGTGGAGGTCATCCTGGAACACGAGAAGGAGCACCGGGCCGTGGTCGTCTTCCGGGGAGAAGGCCTCTCCGGAGACCTCTCGGACACCGACCCCCAGCGGACGGGCCTCGAGCCGCTGCCCGTCCGCTCCCCAAGCCCGGAGGCCGAGAAGAGCGTCCGCCTCGCAAACGACTTCGTGGCCCAGGCCGACGAGCTCCTGAAGGACCGCCACCCGGCCAATACCGTACTCCTGAGAGGCTTCGGCATGCACCCGGCGCTCCCCGGCTTCCGGGAGACCTACAAGCTCGACGCCGCCGCCATAGCGAGCTACCCGATGTACAAGGGCCTCTCCCGGCTCGCCGGTATGGAGATACTCGAGGAAGGCGAGGGTATCTCCGGTGAGGTCCAGACGCTCAAGGAGAGCTGGCAGGAGCACGACTTCTTCTTCGTCCATGTAAAGGCTACCGACAGCGCCGGTGAGGACGGCGACTTCGGCCGCAAGTCTAACGTTATAGAAGAGGTCGATGCTCTGCTGCCGGAGATCCTGGACCTCGGACCGGCGGCGCTCGCCGTTACGGGGGACCACGCGACCCCGGCCACGCTCGAGAGCCACTCCTGGCACGGGGTGCCGTTCCTGCTGCACTCCGATCACGTCCTCCCGACGGCGGAGAGCTTCGGGGAGCGCACCTGCGCCGGGGGCTCTCTGGGAGTGTTCGACGCGGAGGAGATCATGGGCCTCCTAATGGGCCACGCTCTGAAGCTGAACCGCTACGGCGCCTGACGGACCGGGGCGACGTCCGGCCCGGAGATCTCACCTCCCTCGAGCGGGAGGTGATGGGCTGCCGGCACTGCCCGCGGCTCGTCGAGTGGCGGGAGAGGGTCGCCCGCGAGAAGAAGGCCGCCTACGCCGGGGAGGAGTACTGGGGCCGTCCGGTGCCCGGCTTCGGGGACCCGGCCGCCCGGGCTGTGATACTGGGCCTCGCCCCCGCCGCGCACGGGGCGAACCGGACGGGCCGGTTCTTTACCGGCAACCGCTCGGGGGACTTCCTCTTCGCCGCGCTCTACCGCACCGGCTTCTCGAGCAGCCCGGTCTCGCGCCACATGGACGACGGCCTCCGGTTGCGGGGAATGTGGATCACGGCCGCCGTTCGGTGCGCGCCGCCGGACAACAAGCCCACCCCCGCAGAAAGGGACGCCTGCCTCCCCTACGCCGACCGGGAGCTCCGCTTGCTACCGGAGGTCCGGGTCGTGCTCGCCCTCGGGGCCTTTGCCTGGGACGCGGCGCTCCGGCTCTACGGGGTGCGCCCGAAGCCGAAGTTCGCTCACGGCGCGGAGCTCGCCACGGAGAAGGAGACCACGATTCTCGGCTGCTACCACGTCTCCCAGCAGAACACGTTCACCGGCACCCTCACCCCGGGGATGCTCGACGCCGTCCTGTGCAGAGCCCGGGAGCTCGGCAACGAAGGATAGACCGCTCCGGGCAGATGGTGCGGTCTCCCTCCGTCCCCGTTCGGAGGACGCACCATCCGCCGATAGATCTGCTGATAAAATACCGCAGCGTAGGTTGACCCGGGAGGTTGGCATTAGGGTTCTCTCGATCATGCTAGTGGTCTTTGTGCTGGTGAGCGCCGGTGCGTGCTCAAGCGCCACGGGCACGCCACCGGAGGAAGAGGGGAGCGGAGACGCGGAGTTCCCCGAGGGCACCGTGGACTTCTCGAGGGCTGGCCCCGCGACCACACCGGAGCCGGGAGCCCCCGAGACGCTCCCGGAAGGCACCACCGATACGGCAGCGGATCAGGAGGAGCCCGTGCTCCGCCTGGAAGGTGGCCCGGAGGCCGAGTTCTCCGGCATCTGCAACGTCGGCGGAGAAGAATACGTCATCGGCGGAGAGACACCCAGCTCATACGACGACTTCGGCGGCCAGTCGTTCTCCTGCCAGATAGAGAAGCAGGACTCGGGCGACGGCGGCCTGAAGGTCATAGTGGCCACCGGAGACACCACGCGCTCCGTGCAGCAGACCAGCACGGAGGGCAGCATCATAAGCATCTCCCACGATACCAGCTAGCCCTGCCGGAGCCCGGGGCCGGCTGTAGAATGCCGCAGAGACCCTACTACTACTTCGTTAGATTCGACGAGGACGGAAGCTCTTTATCCGGTCGGTCTCGATGAACCACAAAACTAGATCCTCCAGCAGCCACTCAAGCACCCGCCGGTGGATCGCCGGGAGCGTCGTCCGTCTGAGCACCATTGAGGGGGGAAAAGCCTTCCTCCCCGGAAGGCTCCGTGTCCACCGCCGAGGACTGCGCCATCAGGAAGCTGTAAGCCAGCATCGAGAGCGCCAGATGCCGGTGCAAGCCGTCCCATCTCCTGCCCTGAAAGTCCGAGAGGCCGCACTCGCCCTTGGCGTCCTCGTAGAACTGCTCGATGGCCCATCTACTGTGCGCCAGCTCCCCCAGCCTCGGCAAGGTAGTGTCGGCGGCCATCATGGCGAAGTAATACTTGGGCTCGCCCGCGTGTCCGGGCAAGGGACGCTCTCCGATCAACCATCCCTCGGGTCCGGTCTGGACTCGCTCATGTTCAACGCTGTGGCGCTCGCTGCCGGTGCCCCGGTGCGCCCTGACGGCGACCATCTCCTTACCGAGGGTCCCCTTCGCGCCTTCCCTCCAACTGACGACTTCCCAGTCCTCTTCAGGCACCGCGCCGATTACCTCTTCCGCAGTGTAAAGTGGGGCGGGGCGAGCCTTCGGGGGCTGTCCCAGACCCTGGTAAGCGGGCGCGCCGGCGGCCTCGGCGGCCGCGACCTCCTCCGGCAGGCGCACCCCGAAAGTGCGCTCCACGCCACAGACGTAAGGCAGCTCGCGCTCCTCCAGAGCTCCCAGGAAGGCTGGGTTCTTGCCGTAGCCGGAGTCGGCTGCCACCGTGGCGAACGGTACCTCCCACTCGCTGGCATGATCCACCAGATCTATCGCCAGTTGCGGCTTTGTAGCAAACGAAAGCTCTTGGGGGACATGGGCGCTCTTTCTGCGCTCTCTATCCCGGGCCCACTCTTCTTCGGGCAAGTACAACCGGCCACAGACCGGCCAATGCACAGGAGAGCTGTTCCGGGGCTCGTCGGCGACATACTCGGCGCTTACCACCGCCTGGCAGTTGGCCCGCTTGCCCAACTCCCCGCAGTATTGGCGAGCTACCCCCACGGAGGATTTGCCTTGCTTGGGGAAGGAGGTGTCGTCCAACACGAGGATGCCGCCTTTAGGACTCCGCCGGCTCAAGGAGCGCACCCGGGCGGTGTCGAGCTCCCCCGGGTCCCACTCGGCGTCGGTCAAAAGATGCTGCAAACGCTCGGTAGAGGTGCCGGCTACCGCGGCGGCGATGGTGTCGCAGTTCTTGCGAGAGAGATCGGTCAACAATCCAGTGATGTAGCGCTCCAAGGACTGGCGGCTCTGGAGGCGGCGGAACAAAGGGGCGAACGGCTCCAGGAAGGAGTCCAACTCGGGCAGGGGATCGGAGGAGGCTTTGGGTATTGCTACTGGCGTATCCATGACTGTGATTCTATAATCAATCTAACGAAGTAGTA
>JACCZN010000097.1 GCA_013695915.1 Rubrobacter sp. | reverse complement strand
GGGTATGCATCCGCTCAGGGTAACGGCGGGACTAGATCCGGAGAATCTCCCGGGCCACCGGTCGTATGTAGGGCGGACAGACTGTAAGATGCCTTACACTATTACCGGTACAGGTTAGTCTCCAGAGGAAGGGGTGCCAGGTGAGCGAGGGCAAGGGGAACGGCGGCAGGCAGGATACTCCGGTCGGGGACTCCGGCCCGCCTCCCGCGCCGTTCGACCTCTGGTCGCGGTGGCTGGAGCACGGGATGGGGTCGGTGACGCCGGGGGCTAGCGTGCCCTGGATCGCGTCGCCGGGGGTCTCGACGGGTGGCGAGGCCGAGGGGACTGCGACCAGAGACCCGCTGCTCTCCGTTGTGGAGAAGCTGGGGGACGCGAACCCTTTGAAGGACCTGATCCCGATCAACTGGATGGAGATCACGCGGGCGTTGCAGGCGTTGTGGGCGCGCGAGATGTCCGACCCGGTGCGGGCGGCAGAGCGGGCCACGGAGTTCAACCGCCAGCTCTTCGAGACCACCATGGAGGTGTGGACCGAGGCGGCCTCCCGCCTGTGGGGACTGCCCGGCCGGGAAGAGGGGGAGCAGAGGTCCGACAGCCGCTTCAACGCCCCCGAGTGGGAGAACAACCCCTACTACCAGACGCTCAAGGAGTCGTACCTGCTGGCCTCGGACTACCTGCTCGAGGAGGCGGAGCGCACCGACGGCCGCGACACCGAGGAGCAGCGGCGCCTGAAGTTCTACCTCAAGCAGTTCGTGGACGCGATGGCCCCGGCCAACTTCCTCTTGAGCAACCCCGCAGCCCTGCGGCGCATAGCCGAGACGGGCGGGACGAGCCTCGCCGACGGGACGCGCAACCTCCTCTCGGACCTCCGGGAGGGGCGTCTGAGCATGACCGACGCCAACGCCTTCCAGCCGGGAGAGAACCTCGCGATCACGCCGGGCAAGGTCGTCTACCGCAACGAGCTGATAGAGCTGATCCAGTACTCCCCGCAGACCGAACAGGTCCGCGAGGTGCCGGTGGTCTTCTTCCCGCCCTGGATCAACAAGTACTATATCCTCGACCTCCAGCCCAAGAACAGCATGGTCAAGTACCTCGTGGAACAGGGCTTCACCGTGTTCATGGTCTCGTGGAAGAACCCCGACGCCTCCATGGAGGACACGCAGTTCGAGGACTACATGACCCAGGGTCCTCTGGAGGCGGTGGATGTCATACAGGAGATCACCGGCAGCGAGAAGGTAAACCCCGTCGGGTACTGCGTCGGGGGCACGCTGCTCTCCGTGACCCTCGCCTACCTCGCCGCGGGCGGTGACGAGAAGCTCGGGGCCTTCAACGCCAGCACCTTCATGGTCGCCATGCAGGACTTCTCGGAGGTGGGGGAGAGTTCCGTCTTTATCGACGAGCCGCAGATAGAGTTCATGGAGCAGCAGATGATGGAGCGCGGCTACCTCGACAACCGCAAGATGGCGAACATGTTCAACCTGCTCCGGGCGAGCGACCTGATCTGGGCGAACGTCGTGAACAACTACCTCATGGGCCAGAAGCCGCCGGCCTTCGACCTCCTGTACTGGAACAGCGACGGCACCCGCATGGCCCGCGACGCCCACAGCTTCTACCTCCGCAACACGTACCTGGAGAACAACCTCGTAGAGCCCGGAAAGGTCGAGATAAAAGACCGCCCGATAGACCTCGGCAAGATCACGGGCGAGATGTACGCCGTGGGCGCGGAGAAGGACCACATAGTCCCCTGGTCCTCGGCCTGGCAGATCAACCGCCTCACGAGCGGCAACGTCCGCTTCACCCTCGCCAACAGCGGGCACATCGCCGGCATGATAAACCCCCCGTCCAAGGGCAAGGGCCGCTACCGGGTCGCCGAGGACGGCGACTCGTTCGAGAGCGCCGAAGAGTGGCGCGATAGCGCCACCGAGCACGAGGGCTCCTGGTGGGAGGACTGGACGGCGTGGCTCGGGGAACGCTCCGGGGAGCTGACCTCGCCCCCCGGCCTCGGCAGCGAGAGCTACCCACCCCTCGAAGACGCCCCCGGCACCTACGTCCGGGAGACGTAGCGGCGCGGCAGCTTCCGGTAGAGGAGCGCACGGCAGCCCATCCGGTAGACGCCACCCGCTCGCTCCTCACCCTGGCCGCAGAGGATTCCTGGTAGACCGGGGAGAGCGGAGGGACTCCCGTCCGCCTGTGTGTGGCCGGCCGCACGTTCCGGCCGGACGCTCCGCGAGTAGAATACGGAATGTAGTAGCGGGCGGCGGGTTCGGGGTCTATCACGGCTGGAGGTGTGGAGAGGACTGGTACCTTGCGGGGTTCTGCGGGCGCCGGCCCCTGTTCCGGAGGGGGTCGGGGGGTGTGATGCGGGTCGAGCGGGCCTACGGTGTAGGGGAGCTCGACCGGGCGTCGTGGCGCGCCGTGGAGCCGCCGGGATTCCCGTTCTTCGACTTCGAGTTCCTGGAGGCGCTGGAGCGCTCGGGCAGCATCGGCGGCAGGAGCGGCTGGTCGCCGGTGTACCTGCTCTGCCGGGAGGAGGAGGGGCGGCTCCTGGGCGCGCTGTGCCTGTACCTCAAGACCAACAGCTATGGAGAGTACATCTTCGACTGGGAGTGGGCCCACGCCTACAGGGAGCACGGCCTCTCCTACTACCCGAAGCTGGTCTCCGCCGTGCCGTTCACCCCGGCGACCGGTCCGAAGCTGCTCGTGAGGAAGGGGGCCGACGCCCCGGAGCGCGCGGCCGTGACGGAGGCACTTCTTGGGGCGGTCGAAGAGCTTGGTACCGAGCGCCGCGTCAGCTCTTCGCACGCGCTCTTCCTGCCCGAGCGGGAGCTGCCAGAGTTCGCCGGGCGCGGGTTCGCCGTCCGGCACTCGTTGCAGTTCCACTGGCGCAACCCCGGCTACGGCACGTTCTCCGACTACCTCGACGCGCTGGAGGGCAAGCGGCGACGTCAGGTCTCGCGGGAGCGCCGCCAGCTCGCCGGAGAGGGTCTTGAGATACGGCGCCTCACCAGCAAGTCGCTCGGGCCGGAGCACGCGGCCCTGATGTACCGGCTCTACATCGGCACGCTCGACCGGAAGTGGGGCGCGCCCTACCTCACCGGGGAGTTCTTCGAGGAGGTCTTCCGGACCATGCGGGACCGCATCCTGCTGGTGCTGGCGCAGGACGGGCGGGGACGCCCGGTGGCGGGCGCGCTCAACTTCTTCAAGGGAGGTGCGATCTACGGCCGCTACTGGGGGGCTTTCGAGGAGCGGCGGAACCTGCACTTCGAACTCTGCTACTACCAAGCCATAGAGTTTGCCATAGAGCGGGGCCTCGCGCTCTTCGAGGCCGGGGCGCAGGGCGAGCACAAGCACGCGCGCGGCTTCCTCCCCACCCTGACCTACAGCGCCCACGCCATCCGCCACCCGGACTTCCGGCGGGCCATCGAAGACTACATCGCGGAGGAGCGGGACCTCCTCGACGGCGTGCTGGGCTCCTACGCCCGCCACTACCCCTACAGACGCTAGGGCGAGGAGCCGATCTCACGCTATCCTGCGCCGGTCGGGTACCCGCTATCAGGGGGTGCGCCAGTTTACCGGGTGTACCACGTAGACCACGCCGCTCGAGCGGTTCGAGGTCCAGGAGTCGTTGGCGAGCCAGGCCCGGGCGAACTGTGAGCGG
>JACCZN010000084.1 GCA_013695915.1 Rubrobacter sp. | reverse complement strand
ACTCGCGCTCGGCCTGCGGGATACCCAGCTTCTCGAAGGTGTTCTTTATGTCGTCCGGCACGTCGTCCCAGGTCTTGCCCTGGTTCTCCATCGGCCGGATGTAGTAGAAGATCTCGTCGAAGTCGAGCTCCGAGAGGTCGCCGCCCCACTGCGGGGTCGGGCGATCCTTGAAGGCCTGATAGGCCTTGAGCCGGAACTCGAGCATCCACTCGGGCTCGTCCTTGTGCCTGGAGATCATGGCGATGATCTCCTCGTCGATGCCCTTGCGGGGGGTCCTGAAGAAGTACTCCTCGGGGTCGGCGAAACCGTACTTGTACTCGTCGAGTCCGAGTGACTGGATGGTCTTGTCTTCGGGCATTCTCTTCCTCCTAAGCTGGAAAGTTGGGTTAACCCTGGGTGGTGGAGCCGTACTCCTCGCGGACCCAGTCGTAGCCCCTCTCCTCGAGCTGGTTGGCGAGCTCCTTGTCGCCCGAGGTGACTATGCGTCCGTCGAGCATGACGTGTACGCGGTCAGGCTCTATATACCGCAGGATGCGCTGGTAGTGCGTGATTATTACCGCACTGAACTCCGGGCCGCGCAGCTCGTTTACTCCTTTGGCGACTACCTGCAGCGCGTCGATGTCGAGGCCGGAGTCGGTCTCGTCCATGATGGCGAGGCGGGGGTCGAGCATGAGCATCTGAAGTATCTCGTTGCGCTTCTTCTCGCCACCGGAGAAGCCCTCGTTGAGGTACCGCTCGGCGAACTTGGGGTCCATCTGCATGACGCTCATCTTCTCCTGCAGGAGCCGGTACATCTCCATGGGAGAGAGCTCCTTCTCCCGCACGGAGTTGACCGCGGTGCGCAGGAAGTTGGCGACGGAGACGCCCGGTACCTCGCTCGGGTACTGGAAGGCGAGGAACATGCCCATCTTCGCCCGCTCGTCGGCCTCGAGCTCCATGACGTCCTCGCCCTCGAAGGTGATAGAGCCGTCCGTCACCTCGTAGCGGGGATGGCCCATCAGCACGTTGGAGAGCGTGGACTTGCCGGACCCGTTCGGGCCCATGATCGCGTGGATCTCACCCTTGTTCACTTCAAGGCCGAGGCCCTTGAGAATCTCACTGCCTTCGATCTCCGCGTGCAAGTTCTCTATCTGTAGCATCGAACCCCTGCCGTAGATTTAATAACCCTATATATTACAAACCAATTTAACCACAGCACCGGAACCCTAACAACGCGTTGTGATCCGGATCAAGAACTTTTATTGATCCGATTCGGAAACGGCGTAGTTAAGCGGATCTCGCTGAATCCCGGTCAATCGACCAACAGCTTGTTGGGAACCGTTGTCGTTAGCCTGCATCCCTCTCTGCTTGTAACACTCGAGGGAGGCTTTCCGTGCATGCTTGCTGACAATGAGTCCCGTCAAGCCCTGTGTGCTGTCCGGGACCGGCATCCTTGGGGGGTGTCTTGCGGGTCCGGCGGTGGTCAGGTGTCTTCCGGGAGGGGGGAGACGGTCTGTCCGGCGGTTTCGAGAGGGAGGTTCAGGTCCGTGCTCCGGGAGAGGTAGCCGAGGGCCAACCAGGTGTCGCCGACCGGCAGGGGAGCGACGCTCGTCAGCCGACCGGCCTGTTTGCCGTTCTGGAGGATCTGGGTTCCGGCCTCCGGGCGTTCGCCGTCCACGGCGAGCCGGTGGAGCCTCTTGTTCGGCTGGCCCCGGTAGTGCATCCGGGCCACGGTCTCCTGGCCGGGGTAGCAGCCCTTCTCGAAGCTCACCATGTTGCCGACGGCGCCGGTCTCGCCCGGGAAGTTCTCCGGGGTGATATCGGAGCCGAAGCGGGGCACGGCGGCCTCGACGCGGGCCGTCTCGTAGGCCTCGCTCCCTGCTAGGGTCGCGCCGAGCTCCACCAGCATCTCGCGGGCGGCGGAGACCGCGGCCTCCGGGCCGAGGAGGTCGTAGCCGGGTATGGGACGGGAGACACCCACCAGCAGGAGGGTGCCGTCCCCGAGTGCGACCTCGCGGGTCTCGTGCTCGGCTAGTCTGGCCGCGCCGCCGAAGAGAGCTTCTACGAGCTCTCCGGCGCGCGGACCGTAGAGGCCCAGGGCGGTCCAGCGGGTCTCCGAGCCGGAGAGGTCCTCTACCTTTACGCGGGAGAAGGGGGCGTAGCGGCCCAGTATCTTCCCGGCGGCTGCCGCGCCCTCGGGCTCGGCGTCGGCCAGGATGTCTTCACCGGTCTTCAAGACCCGGAGGTCGGTCTGGACCCGGCCTTTCTGGTCGAGGAGCGCGCCGTAGACGCCCCGGTTCTCCTCCGTGGGTACCTTGTTGGTCAGTATGGCGGCCAGGAGCCCGGCGGGGTCCCGGCCAGAGAGCCGGAGGATGGTCCTGGCGGAGCGGTCCACCACGGCGGCGTCCTCCTCCAGGGCTACGCGCTCGGCGGCGGGGTCTCCGTAGTACGCTGGGACTGGCTCTGGGCCGGAGTGGGTATATTCCGTACCGGCTGCGCCGTGGGGAGGTTGGGTGGAAGGTGTCTCTCTATTCTCCATGCGGTCATTGTAAGCCATAGGTTGCGTACGGGAGGAGGCACGGCTCGTGACGAAGGTAGTGGTGCTGGATGTCGACGGGACACTCATGGATACGAACTACCTGCACGTCGAGGCCTGGGCGCGGGCGTTCGAGAGGGTGGAGCATCGCGTCCCGCGCTGGAGGATACACCGGCAGATCGGCAAGGGTTCGGACAAGCTGGTCCCGGAGTTCGTCGCCGAGAGGGAGGCCGCCGCCGAGGCGGACCGGCTGCACGGCGAGCTCTACGCGGATATGCAGGAACACGCGGTCCCGGTCCGCGGCGCCAGAGAGCTAATAGCCTCCCTCGCGGATCGCGGTTACGAGGTCTGGTTCGTGACCAGCGCCAAGCCGGAGGAGCTGGAGCATCATATGGAGCTGCTGGAGGCTGAAGGCAGGGTCTCCGGTGTCGTCAACTCCAGCGACGTGGAGCAGTCCAAGCCTGCCCCCGACATCTTCGAGCTCGCCCTGAGGAGAGCCGGTGCGGGGGCGGAGGAGACCGTCTCCGTCGGCGACTCCGTGTGGGACATAGAGGCGGCCAACGGGGCCGGTATCCGCACTGTCGGCGTCCTCACCGGCGGAGCCTTCAGCGAAGAGGACCTGAAGGCGGCGGGGGCCGTGGCCGTCTACGAGGACTGTGCCGCGCTGCTGGGCTCCGGTTTCCCGGAGTAGGGCGGGCGCAAAGCGAGGAGCAGTCTATCGTAGTGTGTGGCTTGAAGCCGTATAAGAGACGCCGGTGATCGGAGCCGCCACCTAGAGGGGCGGGCTCAGGGAACGGTAGAGTGGTTCAGCGACGAGAAGGGCTACGGCTTTATCTCGCCAGATGAGGGTCGGGAGGACCTCCCCGTCCACTACACCGGCGTAGAGGGCAGCGGGTTCAAGAGGCTGGAAGAGGGAGCGAAGGTAAGCTACGAGGCGACGCAGGGCAAGAAGGGGATGCAGGCCGAGAACGTAACACCCGCCTAGCAGAGAGGGTACAGAGACTATTCCGGGCGAGCCGGGGCTGGTCCCCGGCTCTTTCTCTTGCCTGCCGGGTGTGCCGCCGCGGTACCGGCGTTATAGTACCGGTAGTCCGGGTGTAGAGAGACGGTGAGGCCCGGCGATCTGCAGGTGGCTGTGAGAGAGCGAGGAATCTCTAGGGTTCGGCGAGGGCTCTCCGAGGGGGGCGAGCGCCTCCGGACGAACGGTTGGTCTATCCTCCAGACGGCGGTGGCGGCGAGCGTCGCGTACTTCCTGTCGGCGGCGGCGCTCGGTCACGAGGCGCCCTTCTTCGCCTCCATAGCGGCGGTAGTCTCGCTCGGAGTAACCCTCGGGGAGCGCGGGCGGCGGGCCGTCCAGATCGTCTTCGGCGTCGCCGTAGGGCTCATGGTGGCCGACCTCCTGGTGCTCGTCATCGGGACGGGGACCGTCCAGATCGGGGCCGTCGTGCTGCTTGCGATGGGGGCTGCGATCTTTGTATTGATTTAGCGAGTTGACCTGAGGGGACTATCGGCGATGAGATCAGCGAGGTGCCCGCGTAGGTTTGCAGGTCCGCCGACGCCGCGCTCACCAATCATGCGCCCGTCGTGCAGGCTGCCCACGG
>JACCZN010000068.1 GCA_013695915.1 Rubrobacter sp. | reverse complement strand
ACCACTCGTAGCCCTCATCGGCCATCCGGTCCCAGTCGTAGAGCGGGTTGCCCCAGAGCTGCCCGGTCTCGGAGAAGTAGTCCGGCGGCACCCCGGCGACCACGGCCGGTCTCCCGGAGGCGTCCAGCCGGAAGAGGCGCTGGTCCCGCCACACGTCGGCGGAGTCGTGGGAGACGAAGATCGGGACGTCCCCGAAGACCTCTATACCCGCGGCGTTCGCCGCCCGCCGCACCTCCGACCACTGCCGGAAGAACAGGTACTGGACGAACTCGTGGAACCCTATCTCGCCCGCAAGCTCCCGGCGGGCCTGCACCAGCGCCCCCGGCTCCCGCCCGGAGAGACCGCCGCCCCACAGGTTCCACGGCTTGCCGCCGTACCGCTCCTTGAGCGCCGTGAAGAGCGCGTAGTCCCCGAGCCACTCCCCCCTCTCCTCCCGGAACTCCTGGAAGCCTCTGTCTCCGTCGGGGTCCGCGTTTGCGTACGCCCGCCGCAGCCGCACCGTCTTTTCCGCTGCTACGGCCGGGTAGTCCACCGGCCCCGTCTCCCGGCTCTCCCCGAGGCTCCCCCTCTCCAGCAGGCCCTCGCGGACGAGGCGCTCCGTGCTCACGAGCAGCGGGCTTCCGGCAAAGGCCGAGGCCGAGGAGTACGGGGAGCCCCCGGCGTCGGGAGGGTTCAGGGGCAGTATCTGCCACGTCTTCTGTCCGCTCTGGCGCAGGAACTCCACGAACCGGAACGCCTCCGGCCCGAGCTCCCCGATGCCGTGCGGCCCCGGCAGGGAGGTGGGGTGGAGCAGTACCCCAGCCGACCGGCGGGTGGGGGCTACCTCTACGGCTCTACCCATGTGCTCTACCCTCCACCCGGGCGCACGGAGCGGTCAGTCCAAGATCTGCCGCGCCAGGTGGGCGGGGTTGAAGTAGGCGCGGAAGCGCGAGACCTTGCCGTCCTCTATCTCCAGGATGCTCACGCCGTCGTAGGCGACGGTCCGGCCGTCCTCCGTGCCCTCCGTGGTCCACTCCAGCGCCGCCCGGCCCTCGTCGGCGAAGACGTTGCGGAAGCTGGACTTCATCTCGCCGAAGGTCTTGCGGTAAGCCGTCCAGAACTCGCGCAGCCCGTCGTGGCCCCTGAAGGTCTCCGGGACCGAGATGTTCCCCACCGCGCAGTCCTCCGTGTGCAGGGCGACCATCGGCTCCAGATTCCGGGTTTCCTCGAGCTTCCAGAGAGCCTCCACAAAACTATCCGCAACTTCCCTGGACAAAAAGACCACCCCATCTGCGACGTATCCACCGGCCAGCTACGCTCCTACTCTCTACCCCGGACCCACAGAATTCAACCCGCTCGATCGCTGCCCCGGCGGTCGCGTTTAACCTGCGCGTAACTTTAGCATGGGCATTCATAACCCCGGCTGTTTCGCATGGGAAAATGCATTCGCAGAGAGAAACAAAGTACAAAGTTTGCTACTTGGGCTCGCAAAATGGGCGCCGGGAGTGTAAGATGGCATACTTCTAACCTCTGGAGAGGAGTTGATGCCTTATCTTTGGCGAGACCAAACAGACTTTTGGCGACAATCCGGTGGAGGTCCGCGAGAGCGACCACTACACGATGGAGTACGTCGAGAGCTTCGTGGACAAGTGGGACGAGCTGATCGACTGGGAGGCCCGGGCCGAGAGCGAGGGGGACTTCTTTATCCGGCTCCTCAAGGAGCGCGGGGCGAAGAAGGTCCTCGACGTTGCCACGGGCACGGGGTTCCATTCGGTGCGGCTCTTGAACGAGGGCTTCGACGTGGTGAGCGCCGACGGCAGCGCGGAGATGCTCGCCAAGGCCTTCGAGAACGGGCAGAAGTACGGGGGGCACATCCTGCGCACGGTCCACGCCGACTGGCGCTGGCTGGACCGGGACGTGCGCGGCGGGTACGACGCCATCATCTGTCTGGGTAACTCCTTCACCCACCTCTTCGAGGAGCGCGACCGGAGGAGGACCCTGGCCGAGTTCTACGCCAAGCTCAACCACGACGGCATCCTGATCCTGGACCAGCGCAACTACGACGCCATCCTGGACCACGGGTACTCCAGCAAGCACGCCTACTACTACTGCGGCGACGACATCGCGGTGGAGCCCGAGCACGTGGACGGGGGCCTCGCCCGCTTCCGGTACAACTTCCCCGACAGCTCCGTGTTCCACCTGAACATGTACCCGCTGAGGAAGGAGTACACTCGGCGCCTGATGACCGAGGTCGGCTTCCAGCGGATAGAGACCTACGGCGACTTCCAGGAGACCTACCGGGAGGAAGAGCCGGACTTCTTCGTGCACGTCGCGGAGAAGCACTACGAGGAGGGCCCGGAGAAGCGGCGGGACTACACCGGCGCGGTAAGGACCGCCCAAGAGTACTACAACTCCGACGACGCGGACAACTTCTACTTCACGGTCTGGGGCGGCGAGGACATCCACATCGGGCTCTACGAGTCGGATGAGGAGCCGATCTTCGACGCCAGCCGCCGGACGGTGGAGCACATGGCGGCCCGCCTCTCCGACCTCGGCGAGGGGAGCCGGGTGCTGGACATCGGCGCGGGCTACGGGGGTTCGGCGCGCTACCTGGCCCGGGAGTACGGCTGCAAGGTGGTAGCGCTGAACCTGAGCGAGGCCGAGAACGAGCGCGACCGCGAGATGAACCGGGAGCAGGGCCTCTCCCACCTCGTAGAGGTGGTGGACGCGAGCTTCGAGGACGTCCCCTACCCCGATGACTCCTTCGACGTGGTCTGGTCCCAGGACGCCATACTCCACAGCGGCGACCGCCCGAAGG
>JACCZN010000330.1 GCA_013695915.1 Rubrobacter sp. | reverse complement strand
GCTCTAGGAGCTCTCCACGAGGCCACGACGGGCGGCGATCCTGGCGGCCTCGGTGCGGTTCGAGGCGCCGAGTTTGTGGAGGATGGAGCCGACGTGGAATTTTACGGTACGCTCGGTAACGAACAGCCGGCCCGAGATCTCCCGGTTCGTCAGCCCACCGGCGAGAAGCCCGAGCACCTCCAGCTCGCGCTGGGTCAGGCCGTCCGTCGCCGCTCCGCCGCCCGCGCTGTTCAGCAGTTTGGCCGTTACCGTGGGCTCCAGCGGAGATCCACCGGAGGCGGCGGTGCGGATAGCGGAGAAGATCTCGGCCCTCGACGCACCTTTTAGCAGATAACCCAGGGCTCCGGCTCGCAGGGCTCCCAGGATGCGCTCGTCGGTGTCGTAGGCGGTGAAGACGACGGTCCTTGCCGCGGAGCCGGCTTCGCGCAGCTCTTCCAGTGCGGCCACGCCGTCCATGCCGGGCATCTCCAGGTCGAGCAGGACCACGTCCGGCTCAAGGGTCCCGGCGAGCCGGACGGTCTCCGCGCCGTCCGCGGCTTCGCCGACGACCTCGAAGTCCGGCTGTGTAGCGAGGACGGCGACGAGGCCCTCGCGGAGCATCGGATGGTCGTCGGCGACGAGGACCTTTACCCTGGCACCCTCCACCTCTACAGCCCTTCCAGCGGCACCGCCGCCTCTACGAGAGTCCCTGTGCCGGGCTCGCTGCGGACAACGAGGGTGCCGCCGAGCGCCGCCGCCCGCTCCGTCATACCGATGATACCGTGGCGCCCGTCGGGGATGTTGCCGGAGTCGAATCCCCGGCCGTCGTCTTGCACGGTCAGGCGCACCTGCCCCGGGTTGACGACGAGCCCGACCTCCACGCGGGAGGCTCCGGCGTGGCTGGCGGCATTGTTCAGGGCCTCCTGACAGACGCGGTACAGTAGCGCCTCGACGCTCGGGGGTAGCGGATGTCCCCTGTTTACGGTCTTGTAGCGCGCTATGATGCCGGTCTCGGCCTCCCAGCGGTCTACAAGGTCCTCCAGGGCTCCGGAGAGCGGGCGTCCTTCGAGCGGTGCGGCGCGGAGGTCTAGCACCGAGCGCCGGGCTTCGTCGAGGTTGGACCGGGTGAGCGAGAGGGCGCGGCTCAGGGGCTCGCGGGCTCGTGCAGCGGAGCCGGGGTCGGCTTCCAGCAGGGCCTCGGCGGACTCGAGCTGTAGGGTGGTGGCGGCGAGGCCCTGGGCCAGGGTGTCGTGGATCTCGCGCGCCAGACGGTTGCGTTCCTCCAGAGCCCCGATCCTGGTGCTCCGGTCGAAGAGGCGGGCGCGCTCGACGGCGATGGAGAGGAGGTCGCCGATGGTGTAGAGCAGGCGCAGGTCGTCGGGGGAGAGGCCGCGCCATTCGGGGCTGGCGACGTTCATGACGCCGAGCTTCTCGTCCCCGGCGTAGAGCGGGACGCTGGCGTGGTAGCGCAGGCCGTCCGTCCCGTCCACGAGGCCCTTCAGGCGGCTACAGGAGACGACGTTCACGTTCGCCGCGCCCCCGAGGTCGCCCTTCTTGTAGGTGTCGAGGCAGTAGCAGTAGCCGGAGCCGTCCATGCGGCGCGGGTCCCCGGCGAGCGCGGGCGGCAGGTTCCGTGCGGCGGCCAGGTAAGGCTCCGGAGAGGACTCGCCGAGCAGCCAGATCCAACCCGTCCCCAGGTCCAGCAGCTCTGCGACCCGCGAGAGCGTGAACTCCAGCGCCTCTGCCGGGTTCACTGACCGGTTCAACTCCCGCGCGACCTCGTTCAACACCGAAAGCTCCCGGTTGCGCTGCTCGAGGTCCCCTGTAGTCTCGCCGGAACCCGGCGGTTCGGTCATCGCGTCCCCTCGTACACCTCAGCCCACTCGTCTATTATCGCCGATCAGTGCGGGTACGGGAACGGCCTCTGCACGCCAACCGGCGCAGGAGCCCATAACCCCTCTGGCAGGTGACGGGACCTCAGGTCAGGCTCGGCCCCGATCGCCGTCACTGCCGTCCGAGCGGAGCCTCGGAAAGAGGCCCATCGACTCAGGTATGAGATCCACGTTCATGTCCGAGGCGAACGAGAGGAGATGGTCCCACATCGCGTAGGCAGCGGCATCGGGGTCTCGGCTCTCAACCGCCCGGCAGATGTCCTTGTGCATGCCCAAGACTCTTGCCGAACGTTCGATGGAGTGGAGGCCCATCCTTCGGACATCGAACAGCATGGGCTCGATGCCCCGGTAGATAGAGAGATAGAGCGAGTTATCCGAGGCTCTTACCAGGCAGTCATGAAACGCTATGTCCGCAAAGACTCGCCCGCCAAGGCCATCGGCCTCGATGTGAGCCTGGAGGTTGTCCAGGGTGACGCGCAGTTGCTCGATCTCCTCCTCGGAGGCCCGGCGTGCCGCTAATGCGGCGATCTGCGGCTCTATGGCGAGGCGCACCTCGAGCAGCCCGGAGAGCGGCATATCGTGGTTGTGCTCCCAGAATACGAGCGGGGACTCGGCCTCGGGAGCGGAGAAGTCCGCGACGAAAGAGCCGCGGCCCATCTGGATCTGGATCAACCCCTGAGAGCTGAGAGTCCTCAGTGCCTCGCGCACCGAAGAGCGCCCCGCCCCGAAGCGCTCACAGAGCTTGCGCTCCGAGGGTAGCCTGGTCCCAGGCTGCAGAACGCTCATCCTGATCTCCGCGGCCAGCTCCTCGACTATCCGGCTAACCACGCCCTGGGGGCTAGAAACGCCGCCGCGGTACATCAACGCCTCGACGTGTTTCCAGGTTCTTTTCGCCAGCCCATCTTTTCAATGGTATCACCACGATGTACCAGCCTCCCTACGCAAACTCCATCTCGGTGAACAAGCTGCCCGTTCGCTCCCTGCCAGGCCCCCAAAAAGCTATCCCCGAAGCGGTGAGATAATTCTGCCGCAGAATCCGTACCGTCTCCGTAAGCATCAGAGACCCAGCTACCGGGCCTGAAAGCTTTGAGGCTACACTATTATACTTGTCAGACCAGTAAGACATGTGCTATGGTGCGTGACACTGACAGCTTGGGGAAGCGGGAAGAGCGGAGGTAGATACATGCATGCAAGACGAGTGATGACGGAGTGGGTCTCTCTGTTACGTTTCGGCTGGTTAGCCGGTCTGGCCTTTGCGCTGTTCCTGTTGGCCGCCTGCGGAGGCGCGGAGGGAGGATCCGGAGAGCAGGGCTCTGGTGATGACTACCCCAGCCAGCCCGTGAGCTACGTGTTGCCGTTCGATCCCGGCGGCGAGTCGGACGTTACCGCCCGGTTGCAGCAGGGTCCTCTGGAGGAGGCGCTGGGCACTTCGGTAACGGTCTCCAACCAGCCTGGTGGCGGCGGGGCGCTCGGCTGGTCGGAGCTCACGCGCACCGAGCCGGACGGCTACACGATCATGGGGCACAACCTGCCGCACATCATCATGCAGCCGTTGACCCGTGACGACGCGGGCTACGAGACCGAGCAAATAAAGCAGGCTTACATCTTCCAGAGCACCCCGAACGCGCTGGTCGTGCCGGCGGACAGCCCCATCGACTCTCTCGAGGACTTCGTGGAAGAGGCGGAGGAGAACCCCGGCTCTATATCCGTCGGTGGTAGCGGGGAGTTCACCGCTAACCACGTCGGCACCCTGGAGTTCGGGCGGCTGACGGACGTTGAGTTGACTTACGTGCCGTTCTCCGGCACCGGCTCTGCATCCCCTGCGCTGCTCGGCGGGCAGGTGGACGCGCTGATGACCTATAATACCGCCGCCATCGATCTGCAGGATCAGGGGGCGAAGGTGCTCGCCGTCGCCTCAGAGGAGCGGGCAGAGAACCTGCCCGACGTGCCGACCTTCAACGAGTTGGGCTACGAGCATCAGGAGGGTGCCTACAGAGGAGTCGCCGTACCCCCGGAGACGCCAGACGAGATCGTGGACACTATCGCGGAAGCCTTCCGGGAAGTTAATGAGGACCCCGAAACCGTTGAAGAGATGAACGAGCTCGGTTACACGCTGGAGGACATGGGCCCCGAGGAGGCGGAGCAGTTCACCCAGGAACGCCAGGAGGATTACACCGACCTGCTCCAGGAACTCGACCTTATCGATGATTAGGTAGCGGCGTACCGGAGGGGGCGTTCATCGCGCTCCCTCCGTCGCTGATGAAGGAGACAGCTTATGCTTGAGTTTCTAGCCGAGGCTTTTGTCCAAAACCTGTCGCCGAGCTTGTTGCTTCTCATCTTTTTGGGCGTGCTGGGCGGGATGGCCATGGGTGCCATACCGGGGATTAGCGCCACGGTAGGTCTGGCACTTCTGTTACCGGTAACGTTCACCATGGACCCTTTGAACGGATTAGTTCTCTTGGGCGCTGTCTATATGGGGGCCATCTACGGCGGATCATTCACCGCTATTCTCGTCAATGTTCCGGGTACCCCGTCCTCGATAGCTACCACGTTCGACGGCTACCCAATGACTCAGCAGGGACGGAGTGAAGAGGCTGTCGTCGGCGTGACCGTGGCTTCGGCGGTCGGCGGCGTAATCGGGGTGCTGGGTCTGATCTTTCTCGCCCCACCGCTGGCGAACTTCGTCTTGAACTTCGGACCCCAGGAGTACTTCTGGCTCGGCATCTTCGGCTTGGCCATGATCGCGAGCCTGGCCGCCGACTCGCTGGTCAAGGGCCTGATAGGGGGGTCTCTTGGGCTCTTGATCGCCACCGTCGGGATCTCGCCGGTGGGGGGCGAGGTGCGCTTCGACTTCGGCCTGACTTTCTTGCAGGGCGGCATACCCTTGATAGTCGCGCTGATCGGGTTCTTTACGATCCCGGTGATTATAGACTTGATAACCGACCCCGCCTCGCGCGGCGGGGAGATGATCGAGGAGGGCGCCGGGCGGCGCTCTAGCGTGCTAGTCTCTACGGTGCGCGACGTCCTGTCCCGGCCGCTGAACCTCTTGCGTTCGTCGGTCATCGGCACTTTCGTGGGGGCTCTGCCAGGCGCCGGTGGCAATATTGCGAACCTCATCGCGTATAGCGAGGCCAGGCGTGCCTCCAGGAACCCCGAACGCTACGGTAAGGGAGAGGTCGACGGGGTGGTAGCTCCGGAGAGCGCGAACGGCGCGGTGGTCGGGGGCGGCCTGATCCCGCTCCTCACGCTCGGTATTCCCGGTGCTCCTCCGGACGCGGTGATCTATGGGGTCCTCTTGCTTCACGGGCTCCGTCCTGGAGCGGACTTGTTCGTGGCGCAGGGCTCTCTCACGTTCACGTTTATGGTCTCCGTCGCCATGGCAGCCGTGATGTTGATCCCTGTTGGTCTTATAGCTGGTCGTGCCCTGCAGCGTGCCGTGGTGGGCACACCGACCCGATATATCGTGCCGGGGATCGTGCTGCTCACCATCATCGGTTCCTACGCCGTTCGCAACAACGTAGCAGACGTAGCCCTGATGTTTCTGCTGGGGCTCGCCGGTTACGGTCTGCGGTCCGTCGGGATTGTCCCTCCCACCATCGTGCTCGGTATCGTGCTCGGGGTCATTGTCGAGGAGGGGCTGGTGCAGGGTCTCCTAGCTAGCTCCGGTCTCGCCGCACCGTGGACTAGCTTCTTCACGCGCCCTATCAGCCTGGTAATAATAGTCTTGACTCTCGTAGGGGTCGCTCTGGTGCTGTGGGCGGATCGCCGCGCAAGACGCCGTGATGGTCAAGAGGGAGGGGAGACAGCGGAATGAGTATCCGGCAAAGGATAAACTCGGACCTGGTTTCGGGGGGCGTCGTTCTCCTCGCAGTACTCGTGTTCTGGTCGCAGCGGGACTTTACTAACCCCCTTGCTAGATCCCTGCCAGATACGATCCTCGCTCTCTTAACGGTGCTGGCGCTTGTTCTGGTGGTGCGGGGGATAGTCCAACCTCAGAGCAGTAGTCCGTTCACAGGTACCAAATCGCTTGGTCTGCTGGTCGCCGTGGCGCTCTTGGTGGCGTGGGTGTTCCTGGTCTCCCCCCTGGGCTTTCTCTACAGTGGAATCTTGATGTTTTTCGTAGCTTCCTTGTATATGCGGGAGTGGCCTATAAGGGTTAAGGGCTTAATCTTGGATGCGGTGGTCTCCGTGCTGGTGGTCGGCGGCGTGTACCTGATCTTCACGCGCGTCCTGCTGGTACCTTTGTCCCCGTCTCCGTTCTAGAAGGAGGAGTATTGAGACACAGCATCGCGGTCATACCCGGCGACGGTATCGGTAAGGAGGTAGTCGGCGAGGCCCAGAGGGTCCTGGAGCGCGCCGGTGAGCTGTGGGGCTTCGGCTTTGACTGGACCTCTTTCGACTGGAGCTGCGAGTACTACACTCGCACCGGCAGGATGATGCCCGAGGACGGTATCGAGCGGCTGCGGGAGCACGACGCTATCTTCCTCGGTGCCGTGGGTTACCCGGGCGTGCCGGACCACGTCTCGCTGTGGGGCCTGCTCATCCCCATCCGGCGCTCTTTCGAGCAGTACATAAACCTCCGCCCCATACGGCTCTTCGAGGGCATCGAGAGCCCGCTGGCGGGGGTGGGACCGGAGGACATCGACTTTACCGTCGTGCGGGAGAACAACGAGGGTGAGTACTCGGAGATCGGGGGCCGCCTCTATCGCGGGCTGCCGCAGGAGGTCTGTGTCCAGGAGTCCGTGTTTACCCGCCGCAGCGTGGAGCGCACCATCCGCTTCGCCTTCGGCCTCGCACGCGAGAGCCGCGGCAAGCTGGCCTCCGCGACCAAGTCCAACGGCATCATCCACACCATGCCGTTCTGGGATGAGATCTTCCGGGAAGTCTCCGGGGATTACGAGGGCGTCGAGACGAGCGAGCACCACATAGACGCCCTCTCCGCCGCGTTTGTCCTCAAGCCCGGGAGCTTCGACGTGGTGGTGGCCTCTAACCTCTTCGGGGACATCCTCTCGGACCTCGGTGCGGCGGTGGCGGGGAGCATCGGTATCGCCCCGTCGGCGAACCTCAACCCCGAGAGGGAGCACCCTTCGATGTTCGAGCCCGTACATGGTTCCGCGCCGGATATCGCCGGGCAGGGCATAGCGAACCCGGTGGGGCAGATCTGGTCCGGCGCCATGATGCTGGAGCACCTGGGCTACGAGGAGGCGGCCGCTGGCGTCCTCTCGGCGGTGGAAACCGTGCTGGCGCGGAGCGACGGGCGCACGCCGGACCTCAAGGGCACGGCGAGCACAACGCAGGTTACGGACGCTGTAATAGATGCTCTGCAGAAGACCGGGGAGCCAGCCCGAAGCTGAACAGAGCTTACGATTCCTTTCCCGCGCCCGCCAGGCTCCGGGCGCGGGCTGGTAGATAGAGCGCGGACCGGACGGAGGCGAGATTATATGCGGATCTCACGGGTAGAGACCATCCCGATAAAGCAGGAGCTCGAGCGGCCGTTCGGCAACGGACAGGGCTGGACGGCGTCCCGGCAGTACCTGATCGTCCGCGTGACGGCCGAGGACGGGACCGTGGGATACGGCGAGTGCTGGGGACCGGTGGCGGGGAACGACCGGGTGGTGGAGAGCGTGATCTCACCGCTCCTCATCGGCCAGGACGCCACGGCGACGGGCCGGCTGTGGGAGCAGGTCCACTTCAAGCTCCGCTGGGCCTTCCACTCCTTCGCACCTTACAGCGCGCTTAGCGGGGTAGACATCGCGCTGTGGGACCTCAAGGGGAAGCTGATGGGCCGTCCGGTTCACGACCTCCTCGGCGGGGCTTTCCGCGACTCCGTACCCGCGTATGCCACGGGCCACTACTTCCGCAAGGTGGATACCCTGAAAGAGCAGGTCTCTGCCGTCCTGGAGGAGGCCGAGGACCACGTCGAGAGCGGCTTCAAGACCCTGAAGCTCAAGATCGGTCTCGGCCTCCTCGGGTGGGGGGTGGAGGCGGATATCGAGCTTATGGGGGCCCTGCACGAGAGCGTCACCCCGCGCGGCGTCTCCCTGATGATCGACGCCAACTGCGCCTACAGCGTCCCCGAGGCGCTGCGGGTCGGGCGCGCGGCGGAGAAGCTGGGGATCGTGTGGTTCGAGGAGCCTCTTCCCCCGGACGACATGGACGGCTACGCGCAGCTTACGGCGAAGCTCGACGTGCCGGTGGCGGCCGGAGAGAGCTGGGCGCTGCTCTCCGGTTTCCACGAGGCTTTCAGGCGCCGGGCCGTCTCGGTCGCCCAGCCGGACGTGAGCTCCGCCGGAGGCATAACGGAGGTAAAGCGCATCGCCGACCTGGCCCACGCGCTGAACATCCCCTGTATACCGCACGTATGGGGCACCCCAATAGCCCTCGCCGCCTCGCTGCACCTGCTCGCCGCCCTGCCCCGCCACGCGCTCCTGGAGTTCGACCGCTCGGAGAACGGGATCCGGGAGTCCCTGCTCGCCGACAAGTTCCGTGTCCGGGACGACGGCACCGTCGCCGTACCCGATGGCCCCGGTCTCGGTATCGAGGTCGACGAGGAGCAGCTCGACCGGTTCTCGACGCTCGCCTGAGCCCGGGCCTGGAGTGTTGCGCTAGGCCAGCGCGCTCCAGACCTCGCGCTTGTTCCTGACGTGCCGGATGACCTCGTCGGTGAACTCCCGGGTACCGGCCGAGCCGCCGAGGTCCGCCGTGCGGATGCCGTCCATGATCGTCTCGAAGGTGGACTCGTAGATGGCGCGCGAGATGAGCTGCGCCTGCCCGTCGTCTATGAAGCCGAGGATTGCGGCACCGGCCAGTATCATGGACATCGGGTTCGCCACGTCCTTGCCGTAGAGGGCGGGCGCGGTGCCGTGCGGGGCCTCGGACATCACGGTGCGGGCCGCGTACTCCTCGTCGAGCGAGATCAGCAAGGACTCGGCACCCGCTATGGAGCCGAACATCTGGAGGACCATGTCCGACATGCAGTCCCCGTCGCGGTTCAGGGTCGGTATCACGAGCGGCTCGCCGTAGGTGCCGAGCAGCAGGGCGTAGGTGGCGTCTATGAGCTGCGGCTCGTAGGTCATGTCCCGGTTCTTCTCCGCCGCCCGGTCCATCTCCTCCTTGAGCATGCCCTCGTAGACCGGGGAGACCGTGTACTTCGGCCCGCCGAAGACCTTGGCCCGCATCTTCCGCGCCTGGATAAAGGCGAACTCCGCCACCCCGCGGCAGGTGCCGCGCGTGATCTTCTCCGTGCGGTAAGCGACCTCGTCCGTGCCCTCGCCCTCGCGCCACTCTTCCGCGCCGTAGGCGTCGTCCACGGCCATCCGCACCACGGAGATCGGGGCGTGGACCCCCGGTATGGGGTTTATCCCCGGGATGCGCCGTCCCGTGCGCACGATTACGGTCCCGTCTATACCCTTCCTGAGGATGGCGTTCGGAGAGCCCAGAGACCCCGTCTCCGGCGTTACGGTCGCGGCCTTGATGCCGAGCCCCGACTCGTTCATCGCCTCCGCCGCCTCGTGTACCACCCCGTTGTCCGTCGCCTGCCGGTTCTCCAGCGAGAGGTCGAAGCGTTCGAACTCCAGCTCTAGCTGCGTCACGGAAGGGTCCAGAAGCCTCAGGGACTCTTCCAGAAGCTCCTGCCCGGTCTGATCTCCTTCGAGCACTACGATGGTCTTTCTCTCCATGTCTGACACCCCGCAAAGTTCTCTCTAAGTTTCCTTGCCTCACCCGGCGGCCCGGCGCACCATCCCGCCAAGACCGCGAGACCCATTCTACTTGAACCTATCTTGCGGCGAATAGGATGTCCGGCGCCTGTGGGTCGGAGCGGGCGCGGAATGCTCCTGAAGGGCGTCCCGGCTCTTGCCTACGTGAACAGGTCTATGAGCTGGAGGTTCTCGAAGTCTGCGGCCAGGGTGGGGGAGAGCTGTTCGCGGCCCGTGGCCTGGCTCATGCTGTCCGCGACCTCCAGGAACGCCGAGACGGTGGTGGTCAGCGGCACGTCGTGGCGGCGCAGCGCCACGATGGAGCGGCTCAGCACCGGGCTGTCCTCGACCTCTATGAGGCACAGCCGGCCGGAGGTGACCGACCGGACCACCGAGGTCCGCGGCAGGAAGGCGACCCCGAGCCGGTGCTCGACCATCCTCTTTGCCGCCTCTATGTTGTCCAGCTCCATGGTCCGGAGCTCCCGGATGCCGGCGTTGCGGAACATAGCCTGCGTCTGCTCGTAGTAGCTGGAGCCGTAGTCGAAGAGGATGAGCTGCTCCTCCCCGATCTCCGAGAGCTCCGCCGTACCCCCCTCCGTGAAGCGGTGCTGCGGGTCCGTGACGAGCACGAGCTCGTCCTCGTAGAGCGTCAGGCTCTCTATCTCCGGGTGCTCTACCTCGCGGGTGAGCCCGACCTGCACCTCCTCCTTGAGGACCATCTCCAGGATCTCCTCCGAGTGCCCCGTCCTGACGGAGACCGAGACCTTCGGGTACGACGCCGTGAACCGCTCCAGAAGCCCCGGCAGCGCGTACGTCCCGACCCCCGGCGAGGCCCCGAGCAAGAGCCGCCCCCCCGACGCTCCCCGCAGCTCCCGCAGGTGCTGGCAGCCCTCCTCGAAGCTCCCCACCGTCCGCTCGGCGTACGGCAGGAGCTCCTTGCCGGCCTCCGTGAGCCGCACCCCCCGGCTCGTCCTCACGAAGAGCTGGTCCCCGACCTCCTCCTCGAGAGCCTTGATCCTGGCCGTCAGCGTCGGCTGCGTCAGGTACATCTCCTCCGCCGCCCGGCTTACGTTCCCGAGCCGTGCCACCGCCAGAAAACACTCCAACTGCCGGAACAACATCGCTGCCTCCCAAGACTACAAGTATAAGTTGTTTCTATAGCGACAATATAAGCAAACAATTGGACTGATGGCAAGGGGGTTGTTAAAGTCTATCCAAGGTTGAAACAGAGAGATCTTGTAGGAGAGGAGACAGCATTATGACGCCGATACAGTACAGGGACCCGGAGACCGAGGAAGTCCTCGACTGCAGCTACGAGGAGTCCGCGCCGTCCATCGGGCAGACGGTCATGATAGACGGCCTTGGGGAGTGCCGCGTCCTCTACCGGTGGCAGACCAACCCGACCTCGTGTGTGGTCTACGTGCGGCCCGTCGAGCAGAAGACGATGGTCACCGCCTAGAGTACCCGCGACCTATCCTTCTGGGATCCGGCATCAGGACCGAGCGTCGTAATCGGCGGCTTGCTAAAGTAGCTCTGGTTGCAGGAGCTAGAGAAGGAGCCCCGATCTATGGGTAAGACGCAGAGGTACGGCGGTGGGGTGGAGGTAGAGGCCCCCGTCTCCGGGACACACGCCGGGATACTGACGCCCGAGGCGGTGGAGTTCGTGGCGAAGCTCGCCCGGGAGTTCACGGGCCGGGTTGATGAGATCCTGCGCAAGCGCGACGAGCAACAGGAGAGGATCAGCGCCGGCGAGATGCCGGACTTCCTGACCGAGACCGAGCACATCCGCAACGGCGACTGGAAGGTAGCGCCCGTACCGGCGGACCTCCAGGACCGGAGGGTCGAGATCACCGGCCCCCCCGACCGCAAGATGGCTATAAACGCCATGAACTGCGGCGCTCCGACCTACATGACCGACTTCGAGGACGCGAACTGCCCCACCTGGGAGAACATGCTCGACAGCCAGGTCAACCTGCGGGACGCGGTGCGGCGTGAGATCACCTACACCGACCCGGATACCGGCAAGTTCTACGAGCTGGTCGAGGACCCGGCGGTCCTCATAGCCCGGCCTCGCGGCTGGCACCTCTTCGAGAAGCACATGACCGTGGACGGCCGGCAGGTGCCCGGCGGCATCTTCGATTTCGGCCTCTACTTCTTCCACAACGCCCGCGAGCTCCTTGACCGGGGCTCGGGGCCGTACTTCTATCTGCCCAAGCTCGAAGGTCACCTCGAGGCCCGGCTGTGGAACGACATCTTCGTCATGGCCCAGGACGAGCTCGGCCTGCCGCAGGGCACCATAAAGGCCACCGTGCTCATAGAGACCATCCTCGCCACCTTCGAGATGGACGAGATCCTCCACGAGCTCCGCGAGCACTCGGCGGGCCTGAACTGTGGACGGTGGGACTACATCTTCTCCTACATAAAGAAGTTCCGGGAGAAGGATCTCCTCCTCCCCGACCGGGCCCAGGTCACGATGACGGTCCCCTTCATGCGCGCCTACTCGCAGCTCACCATAAAGACCTGCCACAAGCGGGGCGCCCACGCCATCGGCGGTATGGCCGCCCAGATACCGGTAAGGGGCGACAAGGAGCAGAACGAGAAGGCCTTCGCCGCCGTCCGCGCCGACAAGGAGCGCGAGGTCGAGGACGGACACGATGGCACCTGGGTCGCGCACCCCGGCATGGTCGCCATCGCCAAGGAGGCCTTCGACGCCGGGATGCCCGAGGCGAACCAGATCGAGAAGAAGCCCCGCGACGACTTCCACACCACCGCCGCAGAGCTCCTCGAGAGGCCGGAAGGACCCATCACCGAGCAGGGCTTCCGTAGCAACATCAGCGTCGGCATCCAGTACTTGGGTGCCTGGCTCGCCGGCCGCGGGGCCGTCCCCGTCTTCAACCTCATGGAGGATGCCGCGACCGCCGAGATCTCGCGGGCCCAGGTCTGGCAGTGGATACACCACCCGAAGGGCGTCTTCGAGGATGGCACCGAGGTCACCAAGCAACTCTTCCACCGGATAATGGACGAGGAGCTCGAGAAGATAAAGACCGACATTGTCGGCCCCGAGCGCTTCGAGAAGGACGAGTACGGCAAGGCCGCCGACCTCTTCTCCCGCATCTCGACCGACGAGGAGTTCGTCTCCTTCCTGACCCTGCCCGGCTACGAGTACCTGGACTAGGAGAGGCTTATCCGAGGCTATTCCCCAGAGATGGAGCCGGTGGTCCCCCAACGGGGCCGCCCGCTCCCCCGGGGGTCCCCGACGGAAACCCGACCCCCCGCCCCGGCAGACGCCGGCAGGGGGAGTTGCAGGGTATGTGGTGCATATATGTGACTCATATAGATGCCACGGAAACGTAGCCCGGAGTCTGGTCTCCGGAGGTAAGAGTCTCATGGAGAGGAGCGACGATGCAGAACGGTAACAGGGCAACGGCCATAGCGGAGAGTTGGAAGTCCGAGCGGTGGGAGGGCATCGAGCGGCCGTACACGGCGGAGGATGTGGAGCGGCTGCGGGGCTCGGTGCAGATAGAGCACACGCTGGCCCGCCTGGGGGCGGAGCGGCTGTGGAGCGAAATGCAGAACGGGAGCTACGTGCAGGCGCTCGGGGCTCTCACGGGCAACCAGGCCGTGCAGCAGGTCAAGGCGGGGCTCGGGGCCATCTACCTCTCGGGGTGGCAGGTCGCGGCGGACGCCAACATCGCGGGTCAGATGTACCCGGACCAGAGCCTGTACCCGGCCAACAGCGTGCCGCACGTCGTCAAGCGGATAAACCAGGCCCTGCAGCGGGCCGATGAGATCCACCACGCCGAAGGCGACCACAGCGTGAACTGGTTCGCCCCCATAGTCGCGGACGCGGAGGCCGGTTTCGGCGGCGCCTTGAACGTCTTCGAGATAATGAAGGGCATGATCGAGGCCGGAGCCGCCGGCGTGCACTTCGAGGACCAGCTCGCCTCCGAGAAGAAGTGCGGTCACATGGGCGGCAAGGTCCTCCTGCCGACCGCGCAGGCCGTGAGGAACCTGATCTCCGCCCGCCTCGCCGCCGACGTCATGGGCGTGCCGACGGTCATCGTGGCCCGCACCGACGCCGACGCCGCGAACCTCATCACCAGCGATATAGACCCCGACGATGCCGAGTTCCTGACCGGGGAGCGGACGATGGAGGGCTTCTACCGGGTGAAGCCCGGCATAGAGCAGGCCATAGCCCGCGGCCTCGCCTACGCGCCGTACGCGGATCTCGTATGGTGCGAGACCTCGACGCCGGACATCGAGCAGGCCCGCGAGTTCGCCGAGGCCATCCACGGGAAGTTCCCCGGCAAGCCGCTCGCCTACAACTGCTCGCCGTCCTTCAACTGGAAGGCCAAGCTCTCCGAGGAGGAGATAGCGAGCTTCCAGGACCAGCTCGGGGAGATGGGCTACAAGTTCCAGTTCATCACGCTCGCCGGGTTCCACGCGCTCAACTACAGCATGTTCCAGCTCGCCAACAACTACAAGGACCGGGGCATGGCCGCCTACTCCGAGCTCCAGCAGAGGGAGTTCGACGCCGAGAAGGACGGCTACACCGCGACCAAGCACCAGCGCGAGGTCGGCGCGGGCTACTTCGACGAGGTCTCCCAGGTCGTCGCGGGCGGCGTCTCGTCCACCACGGCCCTCACCGGCTCGACCGAAGAGGCGCAGTTCAACACCAAGGAGGACCCGAACACGGGCCTCCCCGGTTCCACCGAGAACGAGCAGTTCATCGAGCGGTAGAGCCGACCAACACAGGGGGAAAGGAGAGAGGGGCCGGGAACATCTCCCCGGCCCCTCTCTCTGTAAGCCCCCCGCAACTGCCGGAGGCGGTCATCTCTGGCAATATTAGCCGTAGTTCGAGAGCGAAAGGAGCTGCGGGCGGATGCGAGCCACAGGATTTACCCACGTCAGCGTAGGAGCTAGAGACCTCGAAGAGTCGGTGCGTTTCTACGCGGAGCTCTTCGGTATGGAGGAGATCCCCGCCCCCGACTTCCCCTTCCCGGTGCGCTGGTTGCGTGTCGGGGACCTACAGTTGCACCTCTTCCAGAGCGAGGGACCGGCCCCCGCCTCGCAACACTTCGGGCTCGACGTGGACGACTTCGAGGCGGCGTACAGGAGGGCGAAGGAGCTCGGCCTCGTCGAAGGCTCGGGCTACTTCTCAAACGTCTACGAGCTCCCGGACGGCGCGGTCCAGCTCTACGTGCGCGATCCCTCGGGAAACCTGGTGGAGATAAACTGGCCCGACGTAACGACCCTGGACCGCTCGATATTCGACGACATCAAGAAGGTCGGCGCGGAGACAGAGGAGGCTTCCAGGGCCATGCTCTACCTGCGGTGGCAAGGGTAAGTCTACGAGAGGTTCTGCAACCGTTCTCTACGAACGGTGGCGCGAGCAAGACGACAGCCTTTCAGTTCCCTATCTAACGGGAGTGGCTCTGCAACCCACGATAGACCAGCGCGACGGCGTAGTGGGCCCCTTTCAGTTCCCTATCTAACGGGAGTGGCTCTGCAACTTCCAAAAGAAAGCCTTGCCGAACTTCGTTACATCGCTTTCAGTTCCCTATCTAACGGGAGTGGCTCTGCAACGTGGACGGCTTGAGAGGGCTCGTAGAGCATCAGGACTTTCAGTTCCCTATCTAACCTGGAGTTTAGCCATCACGCCGCATAGCAAAGCGCA
>JACCZN010000328.1 GCA_013695915.1 Rubrobacter sp. | reverse complement strand
GGGAGAGAGCTACCGCCCGCCCGATTCCCCGTACGTCTCCGCCTATGAGGGTCAGGTCCGAGGCCTCCATCGCCACGTCGGCGCCGGTGCCGATGGCGACCCCGACGTCTGCCTGGGCGAGCGCGGGGGCGTCGTTTATGCCGTCGCCGACCATCGCGACCCACTTGCCCTCACGCTGGAGACGTTGTACTTCGGCGGCTTTGTCCGCCGGCCTGACCTCGGCGAGGACCCGGTCTATACCGAGCTGGCGGGCTATGGCCTCCGCTGTGCGGCGGTTGTCGCCGGTGAGCATCGCCACCTCGATACCGAGGTCGTGAAGGCGCTCTACGGCCTCTTTCGATTCCTTCCTCAGGGTGTCGGCCACGGCGACGAGCCCGGCGGGCTCGCCGTCCACGGCCACGAGCATCGGGGTCTTGCCACCCTCAGAGAGCTCCTCGCTCCTGGGGACGAGGCCGTCCTCGGAGATGCCGGCTTCGGAGAGGAAGCGGCGGTTGCCGACGAGTACCTCGCGGCCCGAGACCCTGGCCTTGACCCCGCCGCCGGTTACTGCTTCGAAGGCCTCGGCCTCGCCGGGGGTGAGCCCTCGTGAGCGCGCGCCGTTTACTATGGCCTCGCCCAGGGGGTGCTCGGAGCCGCGTTCGGCGGCGGCCACGAGGAGGAGTAACTCCTCTTCCGGGAGGCCGTTGGTGGCTACCACATCGGTTAGCTCGGGCTCCCCTTTCGTGAGGGTGCCGGTCTTGTCGAGGACCACCGTGTCGAGCTTGCGGGCGCCTTCGAGGACCTCGCCGCCCTTTATGAGGATGCCGGACTCGGCGCCCTTGCCGGTGCCGACCATTATGGAGGTCGGGGTGGCGAGCCCGAGGGCGCAGGGGCAGGCGATGATCAGGACGGCTACCGCGGTGAGCAGGGCGTAGGTCAGGGACGGCTCGGGACCTATGGTCCACCACACGAGGAAGCTCGTGAGCGCCACCAGTATCACCGCGGGCACGAAGACGGCGCTGACCTTGTCCACGAGGCGCTGGATCGGAGCTTTCGAGCCCTGGGCCTCCTCGACCATCTTTATGATCTGGGCGAGGGCGGTGTCCCGGCCGACTTTGGTAGCTTCGAAGCGGAAGGAGCCGCTGGTGTTCATGGTGGCTCCTATGATCTCGTCTCCCTCCCGCTTGGTGACGGGGATGGACTCGCCCGTGATCATGGCTTCGTCCACCGCCGACTCCCCGGAGACGATCCTTCCGTCCACCGGCACCTTCTCGCCCGGCCGCACCACGACCACGTCGCCGATCTCGACGTCCTCCACGGGGACGTCCACCTCCTCGCCGTCCCGGACGACCCGGGCGGTCTTGGCCTGGAGGCCGGCGAGCTTCTTGATCGCCTCGTTGGTGCGGCCCTTGGCCCGCGCCTCGAGCACGCGTCCGAGCAGGATCAAGGTGATGATGACGGCCGCTGTGTCGAAGTACACGTCGGCGAGTTGTCCCTCCACGAACAACCCCGGAGCGGCGACCGCCACGGCGCTGTAGAAGTACGCCGCGCTCGTTCCCAGAGCGACCAGCGTGTTCATGTTGGCCGTGTAATGCTTGAGGGCGGCCCAGGCACCCCGGTAGAACGGCCACCCCGCCCAGAACTGCACCGGCGTCGCGAGCACCCAGATCCCCACGTTGAGCCAGCCCATCGGTACCGGGCTATGCACCCCGAACATATGCGGGAGGCTCAAGATAAAGATAATTACCGTCAGAACCGCTGCCCCGACGAAACGCAGCCGGAGCTTTTTGTAGTCCCTCTCCTGGGCGCTCTGGGCCTCTTCTTCTCCCTCTTCAGCCACCAGTCCGTAGCCGGCGTCAGAGACGGCCCTCTCGAAGTCCCTCCGGGAGACCTCCTCCGGCAGGTAGGAGACCGTCGCCCTCTCCGTGGCGAGGTTGACGTTCACGTCCATAACCCCAGAGGTACCGGCCAGCGCCTTCTCCACGCGCCCCACGCAGGAGGCGCACGTCATCCCCGTGACGCCGAAGGTGCTCTCCTGTACCTCGGCCCCGTATCCGGCATCCTCTATCGCCGCGACCAGACCTT
>JACCZN010000280.1 GCA_013695915.1 Rubrobacter sp. | reverse complement strand
CTGGTTCGAACCCAGCATCGCCCACTACGAAATGCCCGTAGAACGGGCGCTTTACAGCGGCACCTCGATACTCTGCGACCCTGGTATGTCCCGAGCATCTCCCTCGCTTGATATCATTGCGATAAGTGGTGATGGAGAGAGTGTTCGCTGAACGAGAGGAGAGAGGCATATGGACACTAACGGTGGACCGTTGGCTACGGTGTTCGCGGCGCCGGGACGCTATATTCAGGGTAGAGATGCTGCTCGGAAGATCGGTGAGGTGTTGGAGCAACTGGGCTCCGAGAGGCCTCTGGTGCTACGGGACCCGGTAGTAGGGGACATCATGGGCGACGCGCTGGAGGCTCTCTCGGAGGCTACGCACCTGGAGTTCGGTGGTGAGTGCTCTCCCTCGGAGATAGACCGCGTGGCGCGGGCGGCTTCCGAGGGTGGGGCGGACGCGGTCGTGGGCATCGGCGGTGGAAAGACCCTGGATACGGCAAAGGCCGTTGCGCTGCCGGGAGGACTGCCGATCGTCGTAGTGCCGACGATCGCTTCGACCGATGCGCCGACGAGCTCTCTGTCGGTGGTGTACAGCGAGGAGGGTGAGTTCCAGGAGTACCGCTTCTTCGGACGCAACCCGGACGCCGTCGTCGTGGATACGAGCGTCATCGCCCGGGCCCCGGTCCGGTTTCTCGTGGCGGGTATCGGGGACGGTCTCTCGACCTACTTCGAGGCGGAGGCCTCCTCCCGCACCCGCAGCCCGGCGATAGCCGGTGGCGCCCCGACCCTGGCGGCCCTTACGTTGGCCCGGCTGTGCTACGACACCCTGCTGGAGTACGGGGTCGCCGCCCGGCTGGCCAACGAGCAGGGTGCTGTTACCCCGGCATTCGAGAAGGTGGTGGAGGCGAACACGCTGCTCTCGGGGCTCGGTTTCGAGTCCGGGGGGCTCGCGGCGGCGCACTCGATCCACAACGGCCTGACGGTCCTCGAGGGCACCCACCACTACTGGCACGGGGAGAAGGTAGCGTTCGGGACCATCTCCATGCTCATGCTCCAGGAGAGCCCGGCCGAGTTGTCGGAGGAGCTCGTGGACTTCTGCATAACCGTGGGCCTTCCGGTAGCCCTCGAAGACATAGGTGTCGGGGAGGCGGGCCGGGAAGAGTTGCAGAGGGTTGCCGAGGGAGCCTGTGCACCGGGTGAGACCATCCACAACGAGCCCTTCGATGTCTACCCGGAGATGGTCGTGGATGCCATGCTGGCCGCAGACGCTCTAGGCCGGCAGCGCCGGGCCCTGCTGGCCGGAGAGGCGCAACTGCCGGAGGTCGCCCACTAGTTTCGCCTGCGGATATCGGTGCTCCCGGGAGGGTAGCCGCAGCCTGTCGGGGTAGGGCTCCGGAGGGTTAGAAATCCTCTGAACCGTCTGCTAAACTCCGTCGCACGCGGGGGCGTAGTTCAGTTGGTTAGAACGCCGGCCTGTCACGCCGGAGGCCGCGGGTTCGAGTCCCGTCGCTCCCGCTTCACGCTCGGATCCCCCGCCGAAACCTCCGGACGACTCGTGGCCGGGGGGATGTATGCTTTCAGGAGGAAACCCCGAATATGGCGAACACGATAGACGTTACGGCCGAGACCTTCGGGCACGAGGTTTTGGAGTCCGAGGTGCCGGTCCTGGTGGACTTCTGGGCCGAGTGGTGCGAGCCTTGTAAGCAGCTCTCCCCGGTAATGGAGGAGATAGCCGACGAGTACGAGGGGGCGGTGAAGGTCGTGAGGGTCGACGTGGACAACGAGTCCGAGGTGGCCCAACACTTCGAGATAGAGAGCGTGCCCACCGTAGCGCTCTTCGTGCCCGGCGAGCAGCCGACGGCCGTGATCGGCGCGCTCCCCAAGGAGACGCTGGAGTCCATGTTCGAGCTAGAGCGGTTCTCGGGGGGACGCTAGACCTCACCGCGGGATACTTTCTCCGCGGTGCAGCCCGGGAGCTTGATAGCTCATCCCCCGTGCCTTAAAATCACGCGGGCTGTGAAGTCAAGGTCTTCTACGGCGGGATAGCTCAGTAGGTAGAGCACGTGATTGAAGCTCACGGTGTCCTCGGTTCGAATCCGAGTCCCGCCACTCTACTTCTTCGTAAGTTGCCTCGCTCCAGGAGAGCGTTTCGTCGCGGTTGGACATAGGTTAGAGTGAGGTGTCACGGTACCTGGTACCGAGCACGGTGCTTCCACAGATAGGGGTGACGGGCGGATGCAGGAGAGCAGTGTCGCAGGGTTCGACGCCAGGATCGTGGCGCACGCGGGTGTACCCGTGGTGGCCGTGACCGGGGAGATCGACCTCCATGTAGTGCCGGAATTCAGGTCCGTCGTGTCGGATCCCGGTGCCCGGTCTGCCGCCGGGCCCGGGCCGGTGGTGCTCGTGGACCTTGCAGAGGTCACCTTCATGGACTCCAGCGGCGTCGGGGTGCTCATAGGCCAGCACCGCGAGCTCGAAGGTGAGGGCGGCGAGCTGAGGATCGTGACCGGTGAAGGACCGGCGCTCAAGATCCTGAAGCTGACCAGCCTGGACGAGGTGTTCAGCATCTTCTCTTCCAGGGAGGACGCTATGCACGAGCTCACCGGGGGCGGCTCGTAGACGCAGCGAGGCTATCCCGAGCCTCGAAGACCGGAGAACCTGGAGAGCCGGCTCGGGGATGAGCTACTGACGATGGACCACCTGCCCGGCGTGGAAGAGTTCCTCGACGCGCCGCCGTCCGAAGTGCCCGCCCGCGTGGCCGAGAAGACCTCGGGGGTGCTAGGTTGTTCGGCGGCCGTGTTGTTCGTGGACGGTCTCGACTACGTACGTTTCTATCTCACGGGGGCTTTCCCGGATACGGTCGACCAGCTCCCCCGGGAGCTACGGGAGACGGACGACCTCGTGAGGGTCGTGCGGGACCAGAGCAGCCTCTCGGGCCCGAGAGGAGGCTGGAGCGGCCTCTCTCCGCTGGAGCGGGATCACCTGGCGGCCGTGCCACTGGTCCTGCGCGATACTGTTATCGGGGTGTTGATGGCCGGACGGAGTGAGCCGTTCGAGGAAGGGGAGATCTCGGCCCTGGAGAGCCTGGGCGTGAGGGCCGGCGCCGCGGTAAGCGTCGCGGAGAAGTACACGGACGCAATAGACGTGGCGCGGCGCCGTAAGAACCCTTCTATAGCCGCGGAGCTACAGAGCTCGCATCTACCGCCCAGAGCCCTGTACACGCCGCGGGTAGAGGTCGTCGGGGGCATCGAGCCCGCCTACGACGTGGGTGGGGACTGGTTCGACTACGCGGTCAACGACGGCGAGCTGTTCGTGGCGATCTGCGACGGGGTGGGACGAGGCCTCGAAGCGGCGAGAGTCTCGTACGTAACGCTGGGAGCCGTCCGCAACGCCCGCAAGAGGGGAGAAGACCTCTCCCGAATAATGGAGGCCGCTCACCGGGCGTTGGTGGGCTCCACAACCCCCGAGCAGTTCGCGACCCTTGTCATGGCCCGGATCCAGCTCGATACCTACGAGATGGAGCTGGTAAGCGCCGCGCACCCGCCCCCGGTACTGGTGCCGCCCGGCAAGTCCCGGGCCCCCGAGGTCCTCCGGCTACCCGGCAACTCCTACCCGCCTATCGGGGCTTTCGAAGAGGAACGGGACTACGCCACGGGCCGGTACTCCCTGGAGCCCGGGTCCCGCCTGGTATTCTTCTCCGACGGGGCGACGGAGGCCCGTAACGCGGCCCGCGAGCAGCTAGGCTTCGACGGTCTCCTGCACGCCATCAGAGAGTTCAGGAACCTGAGGAAAATGGAGTTCCTGCGGGCCATGATGCAGTACGTGGACTATTACGCAGAAGAGATAGAGGATGACGTGACCCTGGTCAGCGTGGACCTGCCGGGGCACGTCTAGCACCCGGCGGCAGAGGCCACCCGAAAACTGGCGGCCTCTGCCCGTGGATGCTCTTAGAAGATGCTCGTAGCGTACACCGTGTACTGCGGGTAGATCGGATCGTACCGCACCACGGTGCCCGGGTACGGGGCGTTTATCTGCCAGCCGTCCCCGGTGGCAATGCCCACGTGCGAGGCCCAACCCCAGCCGAAGTCACCGAAGACCAGGTCCCCGGGCCCGGCGTTCCACACCGGAGCGCCGTAGCCGGTCTGGGCCTGCGAACTGTGCGGCAGGTGGACGCCGAACTGAGCGTAGACCTGCTGCGTGAAGCCCGAGCAGTCCACGCCCGCCCGGGACGCGCCACCCCATACGTACGGCGTGCCGAGCCAGCTCTGAGCCTCGGCCACGACGCTGCCGCCCGCCTGACTCTCCGCTGGCTTGGCAGCTACGCCGGAAGCCACGGCCATCAGCGCGATCAGGGCAACAGCCATTACAAACGTCGATTTGATCCTTGCAGACAAAATCGTCC
>JACCZN010000267.1 GCA_013695915.1 Rubrobacter sp. | reverse complement strand
CCGTACTCGGAGGTGCCGAGGAGGTCCCCCGGCTCGTCCGGCACCGGGTGGTAGGAGTGTACGAAATAGAACGACTCGCCGTCTAGGCCATCCAGGACGGGGTGCTCCCGCACGAGAGAGAGCTGGTTCCAGCCCATGTGCGGCACCTTGAGGCCGTCCCCCTCGAAGCGGACCACGGTGCCGGGCAACAGGCCGAGCCCCGGCACCCCCGGCGACTCCTCCGAGCCCTCGAACGAGACCTGCAGCGCCACACAGACCCCGAGGAAGGGCTTCCCCGAGCGGTAGACCTCCAGGCACGCCTCCTCCATGCCCCGCTCCCGGAGCCTGGTCATGCAGTCCCCGAACGCCCCGACCCCCGGCAGCACCACGGCCTCCGCCCCGGCGACCCGCTCCGGGTCCGGCGTCAGCTCGACCTGCGCGCCAGCCTTCTCCAGCGCCCGCGTCACCGAGAGCGTGTTCCCCGCGTCGTAGTCCACCACGGCGACCCTCAATCTATTACCCCCTTGGTCGAGGCGGATCCCGACTCCCGGAGGGCGGCGGCCTGGCGCAACGCGACGGCGAGCGCCTTTACCCCGGACTCGACCTTGTGGTGGGCGTTCTCGCCGTAGTGGCAGTTCAGGTGCAGGGTGAAGTTGCCGTACTGGGTAAAGGCCCGGAGGAACTCGGGGAAGAGCTCGACGTCGAAGCCCCCGATCTTCTCGGGCATCGGGCCGAGGTTGCAGGTGAGGTGGCTGCGGCCCCCGAGGTCGACGACGGCCGTGGAGAGCGCCTCTATGAGTGGGGCGCTGGCGTCGGCGAAGCGCACGAGCGACGACCGGTCGCCGAGCGCCTCGTCCAGCGCGCGGCCGAGGACCAGGCCCGCGTCCTCGACGGTGTGGTGGTCGTCGACCCAGGTGTCGCCCTCGGCCTCGACCGCGAGGCTCAAGCCCGAGTGGTGGGCCAACAGGTGCAGTATGTGGTCGAAGAACCCCACGCCCGTGGAGACCTCCGCCCTTCCCGCCCCATCGAGGTCCAGCCGCACCCGGACCGAGGTCTCGCCCGTCTCTCTCTGTGCCGTTCCGGTCCTTGTCATGGAGATCCGCCTTTAGCTTCGGGGGCTTACAGGTCCAACGAGAAGTGGTGGCTCGAGATCTTCATCCCCTCCCGCAGGTAGAACCTGTGGGCGCCGTGCCGCTCGACGCCGGAGTCCAGGTGGAGCTGGCCGCAGCCCTCGCTCCTCGCCCGCTCCACGAGCCAGTCGAAGAGGAGCTTGCCGTAACCCCCGGAGCGGGAGCCCCCGTCCACGACGAGGTCGTCCACGTACAGGAACCTGCCGTAGGCCAGGAACTCCGTGACCCTGAACCCCGCGACACCCCGCACGGTACCGTCCGCCGCGTAGGCCATCCGGTAGCCGCTGGACGCCTGCATGCCGCGCACCCTCCCGAGGTACTCGCTCTCCGACAGGTGCGGGCGCAGCTGGCGCATCACGGGGAACGTCGCCGCTACCTCCCCGTCGGAGACGGCCTCCCGGACGGGCACCCTAGCCGCCGCCGACACCGTTCTCCCCCGGGCCGTCCCCGCCGCTCCGGCCGAGGCGGACCCCGACGCTCTGGGCGTGGTTCTCGAAGCCTTCGAGCCGGGCGAGGCGCTCGACGTGCGGCCCGAAGTCCTTCAGGGCCTCCCGGGAGAAGTGGATGTAGTTGGTCCGGGCGGTGAAGTCGTGGGTGCCGAGGGCCGAGGCCCAGGCCGCCGCGCCCCCGGTCGGGAGCGCGTGCGAGGGTCCGGCGCCGTAGTCGCCGAGGGCGATCGGGGTGCCGTCACCGACCGCGACCATCCCGGCCTCCCGGAGGTCGTTCAGGACCGCCTCGTGGTCCTCGGAGACGACGTGCGCGTGCTCGGGGGCGTAGGCGTTGGAGAGCGCGACGGCGTGCCGGAGGTCCCGCACCCGGACCAGGGTTATGAGCTCCGCGGGCTTGCCCGAGAGCAGGGGCTCGACCTCCTCTATGAGGCCCGCGTTCGGGGACAGTAGTATCGCCGAGGCCCCGGAGAGGTGCTCCGCCTGGGCCAGGAGGTCGAAGGCGACCCGCTCCGGGAAGGCGCCCGCGTCGGCGATCACGACCACCTCGCTCGGCCCCTGCGGCGCGTCGATGCCGACCACGCCGAAGACCTCTATCTTGGCGGCCACCACGTAGTCGTTGCCGGGACCGACGACCTTGTTTACCGCCGGGATGCTCTCCGTGCCGTGGGCCATCGCCCCGACGGCCTGCGCGCCGCCCACGGCGTAGACCTCGTCGAGCCCGAGCAGACCGGCAACGGCGAGCACCCAGCCGCTCACCCGGCCGTCCGGCCCCGGCGGGACGCAGACGCAGACCTCCTCTACCCCCGCGACCTGCGCCGGGACGGCCGACATGAGGAGCGTGCTCGGGTAGGCCCCGTGGCCGCCGGGGACGTAGAGCCCGGCCCGCCGCAGGGGCCGCACCCGCTGGCCCGTGGTCGCCCCCACCCGCGAGGTCTCCCAGCCGCGGTCGAGCTCCCGCTTGTGGAACGAGCGCACGTTCTCTATGGCGACCTCGAAGCTCTCCTCTATCTCGGGCGGGAGGGATGCCCGGGTGCGGGCTATCTCCTCGGCGGGTACGCGGACGGGGTCCGGCCGCACGCCGTCGAACCGCTCCGTGTAGTCCAGGAGTGCGGCGTCTCCCCGGTCCCGCACGTCGGCGACGATGCCGCGGGAGGCCGCGCGCACCTTCTCCGAGAGGAAGCCCTCCGGTCTCCTGAGGCGGCCGACGAGCTCCCCGGGAGACATCTCGCGGGCGTCCAGCTTCCTAACCACGGGTCCCTCCATCCGGGTGCATGGCTCCTACGAGGGTGGAGATCTCCCTGTTGCGCAGCCGGTACGAGCCCCGGTTGGCGATCACGCGCGCCGTGGAGCCGCTGATGTCGTCCAGGACCTCGAGGTCGTTCTCCCGGAGCGTGGTGCCCGTAGCGGTGAGGTCCAAGATGCACTCCGACAGCCCGACGAGCGGTGCGAGCTCTATGGAGCCGTGGAGCTCTATGACCTCCGCCTGTCGCCCGAGGCCCTCGAAGTAGCGCCGGGCGGTGTTCGGGAACTTGGTCGCGACCCGCACGACCTCCGCGTGCTCGATGGCCTCCCGGACCTCCCCGGCCCGCTCCGCCGGGGCCGCGAGCACCATGCGGCACGCGCCGGTGCCGAGGTCCCTGAGCTCCATGACGTTCGGACCCTGCTCCTCCAGCACGTCTTTGCCGACGATCCCGACGTCCGCCGAGCCGTACTCCACGAAGACCGGTACGTCGGAGGGCCGGCTGGTGATGAACTCCACCCCCTCCACCCGGTAGATGAGCCGCCGGTCATCCCCCCGCAGCACCTCGACGGGCATTCCCGCACCACCGAGAGCCTCGAGGGCGTCCTCGAAGATAGCGCCTTTCGGTACGGCGACGCGCAGGGGGCTCACCCGAGCACCTTCCCGGCGACGGCCTCGGGCGGCAGGGTCTCGCCGGTTTCCGGCGCGTCCACCGGGACGAGCTCCACGCCATCCGGCACGGGGAACGCCATCCGGAAGGCTCCGGTCGCCCGGGCATAGGCTGCGGCGGCCTCCCGGCCCGGGTCCTCCGCGAGGTGCAGCACCGGCACGCCCGAGAGGCGGAGCTTCCCAGCGAGCCGGGTCCCCTCTACCCCCCCGCCAACGAGCAGGAGCAGCGAGCCCTCCTCCCGCTCCGGCAGCACGTGCAGGAGGCGTTCCAGCGAGATCGCGAACCCCGTCGCCGGGAGCGACTCGCCGAAGCGCCGCAGGAGGTTGTCGTAGCGGCCGCCGTTGGCGACCGTGAAGCCCATGCCACCGGCGTAGACCTCGAAGACGGCCCCCGTGTAGTAGTTGCGCCGCCCGATGAGCCCGAGGTCCAGTATCACGTTCTCGAGCGTGCCGTGGGCCTCGAGGTGCCGCAGTATCTCCCGCAGGTTCTCGAGCGCCGCCTCCGCCTCCCCGATGCCGGAGGCGTAGGCGGCGGCCCTCTCCAGCAGGGAGCCGTCCGTGGCGGGTCCCACCAGCCGCGGCAGCTCCCGCACGGCGGCGGCGACCCCGGCGGGGAGGCCGGAGGAGACCTCGTCTACCCGCACCAGGTCCTTGGCGGCGAGCGCCTCGAGGACCTCGTGCGCGGCATCGGGTGCCGCGTGGCGCAGGTAGCCCTCGTAGAACGCCGTCTGGCCGAGCGCGACGGCGAAGGCCCCGGCTTCGAGGCCCGCCGCCTCCAGCACATCCGCGAGCAGGGCGATGGTGGCGGCATCCTCGGCGGGGCTCGCCGAGCCTACGACCTCGACCCCGGCCTGGTAAAGCTCGGCGCTCTGGCCCCGCCCGACGCTCGCCCGGCGGTAGGCCGAGAGCACGTAGGAGAGCTTGTGGGGCGGCGGGCTGTTCCCGAGGCGCTGGGCCACGAGCCGGGCTATCGGCGTGGTCATCTCCGGGCGCAGTATCAGCATCTGGTTCTCCCGGTCGAAGAGCTTGAACGCCGCGTCCCGCAGGTTCGGCTCCTCTATGACCTCCGAGTACTCGAGAGCCGGGGTTATTACCTCCTGGAACCCGAACATCCCGAAGCGTTCCCGGACCACGGATTGAAGCTCCCTCAGGCGGGTAGCCTCCGGCGGCAGGATGTCCCGCGTGCCGGGGGTGGTCGAGAACTTCCGTGTGGCCCCGTAATTCATCACGCGCTATCTTAACCGATATGACGTCCCTCGCGGCGCCCCTCTGGCTCCGCTAGAAGACCACGGTGCGGTCGCCGTCCACGAGGACGCGGTCCTCCAGGTGCCAGCGGACGGCCCGGGCCAGCACCCGCCGCTCGACCTCCCGGCCGAGGCGCACCAGGTCATCCACGGTATCGCGGTGGGTTACGTGGGCGACGTCCTGGTAGATGATCGGGCCCGCGTCCAGGTCTTCGGTGACATAGTGGGCCGTGGCTCCGATGACCTTTACCCCGCGCTCGTGGGCCCGCCGGTAGGGGTCGGCCCCGACGAAGGCGGGCAGGAAGGAGTGGTGGATGTTGATGAGGCGGTCCCGGTAGGCGTTCACGAGCTTCGGGCTCAGTACCTGCATGTACCGGGCGAGCACGACGAGGTCTATCCGGTGCTCCCGCAGCAGCTCCAGCATCCCGGCCTCCTGGACGGCCCTGGTCTCCGGGGTGATGGGCCGGTGATGGAACGGTATGCCGTGCCCCTCGACCCGGTAGGCCAAATCCTCGTGGTTGGAGATGACGAGCGGTATCTCGGCGTCGAGCTCGCCGGCGTCCCAGCGCCAGAGGAGGTCTATGAGGCAGTGGTCCTGGCGGGAGACCAGGACGGCCATGCGCCTGGGGGTGTCGGTGTAGGAGACGCTCCAGCTCATCCCGTGGCGGCGGGCCAGGGGAGCGAAGGCCCCGTCGAACTCCTCCCGGGAGAGGCCGAAGCCCGCACCCTCTATCTCGAGGCGCATAAAGAAGGTGCCGGGGTCTCCGGGGCTCACGTACTGGTCGGCGGATAGGATATTGCCGTCGTGCATCGCCATGAACGAGGAGATAGCCGAGATCAGGCCTTTCCTGTCCCGGCAGGAGATGAGCACCCGTATGTTGTAGCCCAAAGACGCTCCCTTTCTACGCCGCTGCCGCCCGCGCTCCCTCCGGTCCGGATTATAAGAGGGCGGCGGG
>JACCZN010000265.1 GCA_013695915.1 Rubrobacter sp. | reverse complement strand
CCTCCCGACTCCCGGGCCCACCAGAGATGGCATCATTTACCCGGATTCCGTATTAGTATATAAAGCAGGATGGGACGAGCCTGCACAATCAGTGGCCCCTTGTCGCGTGCTACAGCCTCGCGTGGATTCCCCGGGGAGCGGGGATGTACCTTCCGGGGCGCCGCCGGCCCCGCGGTCAGCCACAGCCGTAAGACCGACCTGGGTGGTGTTCGCCGTAGATCTTCTCTCCATAAACCCTGCCGGAACCGGTGCTGCTCTCCGTGCGGCCAGCGAGCCCCCGTGCGGGGAGGCCGCCGGGTGAGCTTGAGGCGGTTGCTCCTGCTCTTCCCGCTCCTCTTCCTGGCGGAGGTGGTCTTCGGAGAGGCCGGGCGCTGGATGGAGGTCGGCGGGCTGAGCGTCCGCCAGGTGCTCTTCGTGCTCGCGGTGCTGGGGCTCTACGGCTACGCCGCCCTGCACCGGCAGCGGCTGGAGTTCGGCCGGATGGACGCGGCCGTGCTCCTCTTCCTGGGCGTTAACGTCGTATGGGGGTTCCTGGTTCCTGGCTTCTACGAGCAGAGCCTCGGCCTGGCGTTCGCGGACTTCGGGGCCGTGTTCGTCCTTCTGCTCTACTTCCCCCTGGCGGCGCTGGTGCGCGCCGGAGTACTCTCCTGGCGGAGGCTCAAGGTCCTCTTTCTCGGCGGGGCTGTGTTGCTCGCTCTGCTGCAGGTGACACTCTGGACGCTCGCCACGTGGATGCCCGAGACCATGTCCGGCACCCGGAGGTTCCTGCTGGAGATGTACGGGGTGCCCGAGATCTACGTCGGGCCCATGCCCGACGGGTTCTTCCGGGTCATGCCGGTCACGGCCCTCTTCCTGCTGCCGGCGTTCTTCCTGATCGCCCACACCCTGACGACCGGGCGGCGACCGCTGTCCGCCGCCGCTCTGCTCTTCCTGATCGGGGGCGGGTTGGTGGTCTCCTACACCCGGACCTTCTGGCTCGCTGTAGTCCTGGGTCTCGCCCTGGCCGTGGCGGCCCTGCTCCTCGGGCCGCGCCACGAGAAGGGGGCCGCCAGGCTCCCGGCTCTCGCCAGGAAGCTCGGCCGGGAGCTCTCCCCGCTCGTGGTCTTCGTGGCGGCCTTCATGTTCGTCGGCGCGGTGGACGCGGGACAGGACCTCGCCTCCAACGGGGACGGTGGCGCCGGATCCGGCGCCTCAGCGGAGCGGGCGGCCTCTACCCTGGACGCCGGGGACCGGAGCGTGGCGATAAAGCTGCAGCAGCTACCGCCCCTGATCGGGGAGTGGAGGACCACGCCGGTCTTCGGTCAGGGCTTCGGCGCCTCCGCCGAGGAGTTCGCCCGCTCGGAAGAGACGCCGTTCTCCTACGAGGTCATGGCCCCCGCGCTCCTGATGAAGCTCGGCGTGGTCGGCTCCCTGCTGTGGCTCGCGCCCCTGCTGTACTTCTTCGTGGACGGCCTGCGCTCCGCGCGGGCGCCGGGGACGGCCGACCGCGGCCGCTTCGCGGTGGCGGGCCTGATCTGCTTTGCGCTGGCCGTGCAGAGCAACCCCCTGTTCTTCAACTTCGTGGGCATGACCCTGCTGCTCTTCTACCTCCTGGAGCTCTCGGCCCTGAGGGACAGGAGGACCTCCCCGAAACCCCTGACAGAGCCGCAGTAAACTCGCTCTCCGCCCGGTAGCGGTAGCCGGTTCAGCGCCTGCCGAGGTAGCTCGCGGCCAGCTTGGCCAGGGCCCGCAGCGCGAGCCCCGCGGCGACCACGGGGGTGTAGAGGTTCAGGGGGCCGTGAGGGCCGTGCTTGCGGTGGTAGAGGAAGGCGCTCCGGTGCAGGTGCCAGACCGCCCGCGCGCTGCTCCGGCTGCTGCCCCCGGCCCGGTGGGTCACCGAGACCCCCAGCAGGTAGAGGACGAGCCAGCCCGAACCCCGCGCCCGGCGGCAGAGGTCCGCGTCCTCGAAGTACATAAAGAACCGCCCGTCCAGACCTCCGACCTCCTCCAGCATCCGCCGCCGGAGGACCATGCACGCCCCGGAGACCCAGTCCACCTCCGTAGGCCCCTCCGGTGTGGTGGCCGCCGGGAAGAGCCGCCGCACCGCCCGGCTCCGCGGGAAGAGCCGCGTCAGGAGAGATGTCCGCCCCAGGAGGCCGGAGACGGCCCCAACCTCTCTGCGGGCTGAGAGCTGGACCTGGCCGTCCTCGTCGAGTACCCGGGGACCGGCGATCCCCACGTCGCCGTTGTCGCCGAGGAAGTCCTCGAAGCGCTCGAAGAAGTCCCTCTCCACGGTGGCGTCCGGGTTCACGAGCACCACGTACTCCCCCGTCGAGGCGGCCAGACCCGCGTTGCAGGCCCGGGCGAACCCGAGGTTGGAGGGGTTCCGGATCAGGCTTACAGGACGGGGAAACTCCGGCACGGGCCCATCGTCGTTGTCCACCACCACGACCTCGAAGCCCTCGTACCCCGTCTCGTACAGGGACTCGATGCACCGGAGGGTCAGCGGCCAGGAGGCGTAGTTCACCAGCACCACGGAGAACCTCACCGGCCGGGCCGCTCCCAGAGCTGGTCCCGCAGACGCCGGAGGATGCTCCGGCCCGCGGCCCTCGAGGACCGGCCGAGGAGTCGCCCCACGTGAGCCACCGGCACCCGGCGGCGCCTCTGGACCTCCCGCCGCTTGCGGAGCATCCGGGGCAGGAGCCGTAGGGCACCGGCGAGGCCCGCGAGGTGTGCCCGGCGCGTCTCGGGGGAGAGGGCCGTGACCCCGAGGCGCACGAGCTGGCCGATTAGTATGGACGGCAGGTAGAGGGGTACCAGCGGCAGGGGGAGGTCCTTGACCAGCAGCAGGAGCCCGTTCCGGGTGCCGAGCCGGGTGGCGAAGGCGCTCCGCTTGCCGCCGGTCGAGGCGCTGCCCACGTGGTAGACGACCGCCTCCGGCACGTAGCGGCACCCGTAGCCCGCGAGCTGCGCCCGGAAAGAGAGGTCCCCGTCCTCGCAGTAGGCGAAGAAGTCCTCGTCGAACGGCCCGATCTCATCGAACATCTCCCGCCGGTAGAGGGCTGCGGCGGCGCAGGCCCCGAAGACGGGGGCCGGGGTGTCGTACTGCCCGCGGTCCCGCTCGCCGTGCCCGAGGCGGTAGGGCAGCCCGCTCCGCCGGAGCGCGTCCCCGGCGCCGTCCAGCGTCTTCCGGTCCGCGAAGTCCAGGAGCTTGCTCGTGAAGGACCCGGCCTCCGGGTGGGCATCCGCCGCCCGCACCAGGGCCGAGAGCCAGCCGGGGTCCTGCTCGGTGTCGTTGTTCAGGAGCGCCACGAGCTCCGCGTCCGTAGCCCCGATGCCGGCGTTCACCGCCGCGCTGAAGCCCCGGTTCTCCCTGAGCGGCAGGGCGCGGACCTCCGGGAACTCCCGGTCCAGGAGCGCCAGAGAGCCGTCTTCGGAGCCGTTGTCCACGACGACCGTCTCGAAGTCCCGGTAGCTCTGGCGGCGCAGGGAGGAGAGGCAGAGGCCGAGGAACCGCTCGCCGTTCCAGTTCGGGACCACGACCGTCAGGCGGGGCGTAGCATCGGTTCCGGTTCGCGTTCGGATGTTCTCACTGGACTCGTGCATGGCCTGAGCCAGTCTAATAAAAGAGAGCAGGTTTTGTGAGAACATGGCGGCTGCTGGATGGATGTCGGGAGGTCTCTTCGCTGTGCCGGTATTCAAGAACCGCGTGGTCCTGGAGGTCGCGCGCGGCATAAAAGCATTTCTGAAGCTCGAGGTCGGCCTCACGCGCGGCGAGGTGCCGGACGAGCGCGCCGCTCTGCGAAAGGAGCTTGCCCGTCAGAGCGCCGGTGGTCTCTCCGGGGGGAAGCCGGACCTGTTCTTCGTGGTGGGGCAGAAGAAGAGCGGCACTACGTGGCTGATGAGGACGCTCGATTCCCACCCCGAGCTGTTGTGCAAAGGGGAGGGCAGGTTCTTCGGGCGGGAGTGGCGCCGGGACAAGCTCAAGGAGACGAAGAAGCAGCAGCAGCCCACCTCTCTCTACAACGCGCTCGCGAACGCGGAGGACCTGAGGTTCTGGATCGAGCGTTCCCCCTGGAGCCGGGACGACGACCCGGAGGAGCACCTGGACAACCTGACCCGCATGGCCGTCGAGTACTTCCTGACCCAGGAGCTTGCGGGTACCGGCAAGAGGATGGTCGGAGACAAGTCGCCGCTCCTTACTCCGGAGGACGTGAAGGAGATCGGCACCCTCCACCCCGGGGCGAAGGTCGTCCATATCATCCGCGACGGCCGGGACGCGGTAGTCTCGGCGGCCCACCACATGTGGAACTTCTCCGAGGACCGGGAGGGCGTAGTGACGCTCCAGGAGGGGGTGCGCCAGAGACGCGAGGCGTACCGGCAGGATCGCCAGACGCTTGCGGAGTCTGGCGGGAGCGTCTTCACCCCACCCCAACTTCGCGGCCTGAGCCGCGATTGGGCCGGGAACGTGAGAGCTGCCCGAGAGCATGGCCGCAGCTTGCTCGGAGAGAACTACCTGGAGGTCCGCTACGAGGACCTGCTGGTGAGCCCGGAAAAAGAGATCCGGAATATACTGGGCTTTCTCGGCGCTCTCTCAGACGAGAGGACCGTGGCGGGGTGTGTGGGCTCCTCTAGCTTCGAAAGGCTCTCCAAGGGACGGCAGCCGGGAGAGGAGGACCCGAGCTCGTTCTTCAGGAAGGGCATCGCCGGGGACTGGAGGAACGTCTTCACCGAGAAGGACAAGCGCGTCTTCAAGAAGGAGGCGGGTGACCTCCTGGTCGAGCTCGGCTACGAGCAGAACGGCCGCTGGTAGTCCGGGGTGAGCGCAACGGAAGTCTCCGTGGTGATCCCCACCCTCAACGCGGGGCCGGGCTTCGAGGACCTGCTGGAGGGTATCTCCGCGCAGCGGGGGGGATTCAACGTCGAGGTCGTCGTGGTCGACTCCGGCTCTGAGGACGGCACTCCGGAGCTCGCCAAGAGACACGGCGTCTCCGTACACTGCATCCCGCCATCCGAGTTCGACCACGGTGCGACGAGGAACCTGGGCGTCTCGCTCTCCCGGGGAGAGTACGTGGCGCTGACGGTGCAGGACGCCCTCCCGCTCGACGAGAACTGGCTGGAGGCGATGGTCGAGAGCCTGGAGCGCGACGACCAGGTCGCTGGCGTCTATGGCCGGCAGGTGCCGCATCCGGGCGCGGGAACTCTGGCGCGCGCCCTGACGAACAACCTGGCGACGGCGAGCCCCGAGCGCCGGGAGCAGTATATAGAGAGTGAGGAGAGCTACCGTAGAGCCCCGGCGGTCGAGAAGCGCCGGGTGGTCGCATTCGACGACGTTAGCTCGTGCATCCGGCGCTCGGTGTGGGAGGAGCTTCCGTTCGAGAGGACCAGCTTCGGGGAGGACCTGCGGTGGGGCAAGGCCGTCGTCGAAGCTGGTTACAGGCTCGTCTACGAGCCTCGCTCCGCCGTCTTCCACTCCCACGAGCGGGGAGCGCTGTACGAGCTCCGGCGGCACTACGTGGACGCCGCGATTCTCTCCGAGCTCTTCGGTGAAGGCCCGGTTGTGGACCTGCGGCGCTTGATCCCCGGCATACCCTTCGCTACCGCCCACCACTACCGCATGCTCCGCCGGGAGGCAAAGGGGGAGAACGTTCCGTGGACGTCAGCAGTAGCGGTGCGGCAGGCCGCGCTCTCCCGCCTCGGGGCCTACCTCGGTGGCAGGAGCGAGAGCATCGCCCGGACGAGCCCCCGGTTGCACGAGCTCCTCAGCAAGGGCATCTAAAACCTACATAATGGGCCGGGTGAACATGGATCATATACTGGAACGCCTCAGAGAGTACCGGCTGCAGAACGAGCGCTTCGACCGGCTCGTCCGGGGCGTGATGTCCTACGAGCCCGCGGCGAGGGCCGTCCGCGCTGCTACCTCCGCCGCCAGCGGGCTCTCGCGCCGGAGCGGGGCAGAGCGGCCCGGCGACTACGACACGGTCTTCTTTATCGCGGGGGAGATGCGCTCCGGGACCTCCTGGCTCCGGCGTACTCTGAGTGCTCATCCGAAGGTGGCCTGCGGCCACGAGGGCAGCTTCTTCGGCAGGGACTACGACCGGGAGGAGATACCGGTCTACACCGCCCCCGTATCGAGCCTCACCCGCGCTCTCACCGCCTCCGGAGAGCTCGAGACCTGGCACGGGCTTCCCTGGAACCAGTGGGCGGAGGACTACGAGGAGGACCTGAACAACCTCGCCCGGCTCTGCGTGGACTACTTCCTCGCCAAGGAGGTCGCGCGCACGGGCAAGCGGGTGGTGGGGGACAAGAGCCCGCAGCACACCGCGAACCTGGACGAGATCCACACCATCTACCCTGACGCCCGCGTCATCCACGTCATCCGCGACGGGCGGGACGTGGCCGTCTCCGCGATGAACCACTGGTGGCGCCTCGCCCAGGACCGGGAGGAGGCCGTCTTCGAGCTCGCCCCGGAGGAGCTGGAGATAAGAGACGCCTACTCCCAGGACAAGGACGCTTTCCGCGCCGCCGGGCGCTCCATCTTCACCGGGGAGCGCCTCGAACAGCTCGCCCGCCGCTGGGACCACCGGGTGGGCAAGGCCCGCCGGGACGGTACTGAGCTCTACGGTGGGCAGTACCTGGAAGTCCGCTACGAGGACCTGCTCGCGGAGACCCCGGGGCACCTCGGAAAGATGCTCCGGTTCCTTGGGGTCTCCGCGGCGGAGGAGGACGTGGAGCGTTGCCTGCGGGCGTCCAGCTTCGAGCGAGCCTCGAGCCGGCGGCAGGGGGAGGAGGATGCCGGCTCGTTCTTCAGGAAGGGCGTCGCCGGGGACTGGAAGAACGTCTTCACCGCCCGCGACCGGGAGCTCTACGAGGAGATAGCAGGCCCGGCGCTCGCGCAGTTCGGCTACGAGACCTCCGGGCGCGAAGCGTGAGGATACTCTTCGCTGCCCACCAGTTCTTCCCGGAGCACTCTGCCGGCGTCGAGGTCGTGACCCTGAGCCTGGCGAAGGAGTTGAAGCGGCGGGGCCACGAGCCCTTCGTCTTCGCCGCCAAACGCAGCATCCCCGGCAGCGGCATAGGCCCCGGCGAGGTACAGGACTACGAGTACGAGGGCGTCCCGGTCCGCCGCGTCGGCCGCCCGGAGGAGGGATTCGCCCGGCCTTACCGTCTGGACTACGAGAACGAGGTCATGGCCCGGAGAGTGCGGGAGTTCGTGCGCGAGATGAGGCCGGAGATCGTCCACGCCCAGCACTTCCAGGGGCTCTCGGCGGAGGTGATACCGGCCTTCAAGGAGTCCGGCGTGCCGGTGATCTACACGGTCACGGACTTCTGGGCCTTCTGTCCGGTCGTGGACCTGCGGCGCCACGACGGCGCGCTCTGCGAGGGGCCGGAGCTCGAGCACTGCGTCCGGTGTATAACGAGCCGCCACCAGGGCTCCCGGATGAAGGCCGTCGTACAGCGGACGCCGGATGCGGCCATCAGGGCCGGAGGCGCCGTCTCCCGAACGCCGCTCGCGAGGCTCGCTCACCCCTTGCGGCAGGTGCGGGCCCTCGGGGAGCGTCCGCAGCGCCTCCGGGAGCGGATGCGGCTTGTCGACCACTTCATCGCCTACACCGGCCTCACCCGCGACCTCTTGCTCGCCAACGGCATAGGGAAGGGCAGGATCGAGGTCTCCCACTACGGTATAGACACCTCGGGTATCCCGGAGCCGCCCGAGGATCGCCCCTTGCCACCTCCCCTGCGGGTCGGCTACGTCGGCACGCTCGCGCCGCACAAGGGACCCGACACGCTGCTCCGGGCGTTCGAGAGAGCGCCGGACCTCGACGCCACCCTCGCCGTCTACGGCGACCCGCGGAGGTTCCCGGAGTACGCGGAGGAGCTGCGCGAGATCGCGGCCGGTGACGGGAGGGTCTCGTTTCCCGGCCCGTTCCCGCGCGAGTGGATCGGGGAGGTGCTCGGCGGTCTGGACGTGCTCGTCGCCCCCTCCCGCTGGTACGAGAACGCGCCGGGGGTGATCTTCGAGGCGTTCGCCGCCGGGCTTCCCGTGGTCGCCACGGACCTCGGCGGCCTCTCCGAGTTCGTCTGGCACGAGGAGAACGGCCTGCTCTTCCGGCTGGAGGACGAGGAGGGCCTGGCGCGCCAGCTAGAGCGGCTATGCGGAGAGCCGGACCTGCTCCAGAAGCTCCGGGACGGCATCGGGCCGGTCAAGACCGTCGGGGAGAACGTGGACGAGCTGGAGGCGCTCTACGGCTCGCTCCTGAGAGAGGGAGGTTGAGATGAAGGTGCTCCTCACCGGAGCCGGGGGACAGCTCGGCATCGAGCTAGCAAAGCTCCTGCCCGAGCGCGGCCACGAGGTCGCGGCGTTCACCCACAGGGACCTCGACATCTCCGATGCGGAAGCCGTGAGGTCGGCGCTGGAGGAGCACGAGCCAGACCTGGCCCTGAACGCCGCCGCTTACACCGACGTGGACGGCTGCGAGGAGAAGGAGGATCTCGCCTACCGGGTCAACGCCCTGGGACCGCGCAACCTGGCCCAGCACGGCGAGCGGCTCGGCTGCGAGCTGTTGCACGTCAGCACCAACTACGTCTTCGACGGCGAGAGCGAGCATCCGTACGCTCCCGACGACCTCCCGAACCCCATAAGCGCCTACGGCCGCACCAAGCTCGCCGGCGAGGGGTACGTAAAGGCACTCTGTAGACGCTGGTATGTCGTGCGCGCCGCCGGGGTCTACGGCGAGGGTCACAACTTCGTCCGCACCATGCTCCGGGTCGGAAGAGAGCGAGACTCACTTAAGGTCAAGGACGACGAGTATATCTCCCCGACCTACGCCGGGGACCTCGCCGCCGGCATCGCCGAGGTTCTGGACGGCGGCCTCTACGGCACCTACCATGTGGCGAACGCGGGCTCCTGCTCGTGGTACGGGTTCGCGGAGGAGATCTTCCGTCTCTCCGGCATCGAGGTGGAGCTCAACTCGGTCCCGAGCTCCGAGTACCCCTTACCGGCAGCACGCCCCGCCAACGGCGTCCTCTCTCCCCTGGGCAGCCCGGAACTCAGGCACTGGCGCGAGGCGCTGGCCGAGTATCTGGAGCGGGGAGGCTCAGCCCCGGGATGATCAACGGCTCCCAGCGAGGGATCGAACGCGGGTGTTTTCACTCCCCAGCAGCTTGTTGACCTGGGACAGGACCTCTTCCATCCGGTGCTCGAAGGTGTGACGCTCTAGCACCAGCTCCCGGCCCCGGCGGGCCTTTTCCTCCCGCTCCTCTGGATGTTCGAGGTAGTGCTCGACCAGCCCGTGCAGCTCCTCCGGCGAGCTGTAGGTGATGACGGTGTCGCCGAAGTACTCCTCCAGCTCCGGCAGGTCGTCGCTGATGACCAGCGCGCCAGAGGCGAGGGCGTCGTAGACGCGGTTGGAGATGTAGCCGTGCTCGCGCATGTCGTCCCAGTGGTCGTTGAGGACGATGGAGGCTGAGGAGTAGGCCCGGTGGACCTGCTCGTTGGGC
>JACCZN010000263.1 GCA_013695915.1 Rubrobacter sp. | reverse complement strand
CGGCAGACCGGGATGGACAACATCCGGGGCGTTACGACCTGCCCGGTCGCCGGGCTCGCGGCCGACGAGATCATCGACACCCGCAACGTGGTAAAGGAGATGAACGACGGCTTTGTCGGCAAGTGGCGCTACGCCGACCTGCCCCGCAAGTTCAACATCACCATCATGGGCTGCCCCGACGACTGCACCCACGCCGAGACCAACGACATCGGCATGACCCCCGCCGTAAAGGACGGCGTCCACGGCTTCAACGTCCGCGTCGCGGGCGGCGAAGGCTCCTGGGGCCGCCAGCACGCCCTCCCGCTCGACGCCTTCGTAGAGGAGGACGAGGCCGTAGAGCTCGGCCTGCGCATCCTCGACGTCTTCTCCGACAACGGCCAGCGGGAGAAGCGCAACAAGGCCCGCATGAAGTTCCTCCTCGACGACTGGGGCATAGAGAGGTTCCGCGAGGAGGTCGCCGCCCGGCTCACCTACGAGCTGAAGACCGCCGGGGAGGAGCTTGCCCGACGGGAGCCCGGTCCCCGGGACCACATCGGTGTCGGCCAGCAGAAGGAGGAGGGCCTGCGCTACGTCGGGCTGCTCGTGCCCACGGGCCGGATGCAGCTACACCAGATCTTCGAGCTCGCGCGGGTCGCCGAGGAGTACGGTAACGGTGAGGTGCGTCTGACGAGCCAGCAGAACGTGCTCGTGCCGAACGTACCCGAGGAGCGTCTGGAAGAGTTCCTCGCCGAGCCTCTGCTGGAGGAGCTCAGTCCGAAGCCGAACCCCTTCATGCGGGGGCTCGTGACCTGCATCGGCAAGAACTTCTGTCCCGTCTCGCTCATAGACACCAAGGAGCAGGGCCGAAAGCTGGCCCAGTATCTCGACGACCGGCTCGGCCCGGAGGTCGAGGAGGCGATGGGTGTCTTCCGGATACACACCTCCGGCTGCGTAAACTCCTGCGCCCGGCCCCACACCGGCCACGTCGGCCTTATCGGGAAGCAGGTCAAAAGGAACGGCGGCAGCGTGGACGGCGCGAACATCCAGCTCGGCGGGGAGCAGGGCCTCGACGGCGGCTTCAATGAAAAGTGGCAGCAGAAGGTGGACTTCGAGGAGATGGCTCCCATGCTGGAGGCCGAGATCCGGCGCTACCTCGACGAGCGCGAGCCGGAGGAGAACTTCCGCGACTGGTGCCTGAGGACCGGCACCGTAGTGCAGATCTAGGTCCAGAGCCGGGGGCTACCCTTCCACGGACTCCCGGTTCCGGCGCGCGAGGTCCCGGGCGACCTCCACCACGGAGCCCGTCTCCCGGTAGACCTCTAGCTGCCGGTCGGCCTCCACGGGGGCATCGAGCAGGGATGAGGCCCCGGAGAGGTCCCGGCCCGTGTTGGCTTCCAGGGCCCGTATCATGGCTTCGAGTACGCGGCGGGTCTCTGTGAGCTCCCGCCGCTCGAAGTCCACGAAGTACCCCGCGAGGCCGTAGCGCTGGGCGCTCCACTTGTTCTCCTCTATGTCGCGGGCGGGGAGGATGGGTTGGGGCTCGCCCGCGTCGTACTCGGCCGAGGCGGCGTCGCAGAGGGCGGCGGTCAGGGAGAGGAGCGCCTCGTTGCGGCGGACGTCCGTCTGGGCGTCAAAGGCCCGGACCTCTATCGTGCCGAGGCCCGGATGGGGGCGGACATCCCACCATATTTCACCGGGCTTGTCTATGCGGCCGGTCTCGTAGAGCGTCTCCACGTGGTCCTCGTAGCGGAACCAGTTGGCGAACGCCTCCGGCATCCCGGCCCGGGGTAGGGATTTGGAGAAGATCAGGGTGCGCGAAGACTGGAGGTCCGTCGGCTCCCCCTGCCAGAACGGGGAGTTCACCGAGAGCGCCAACAGGTGCGGCACGTACTCCCGGAGGCGGTTGTAGACGTAGATCGCCTTCTCCCGGCCGTTCACGGAGTAGTGGACGTGCAGGGAGAAGGTGTTGTTGCGCCGGATCAACCAGCCGAGCTTCTCCACCAGGCGCTGGTAGTGCGGCTGGTCTATGATCTCCTGCTCCCGAAAGTCCCCGATGGGGTGCGTCCCGCTGGTGCCGAGCACGCGCCCCAAACGTCCGGCCTCCCCGAGCAGGTACCGCCGCCGGGAGAGGAGGTCCTCCGCGACCCCCCGCGGGCTCTCGTGGACGCCGCTGTTGGACTCTATCTCCGAGTCTATGAGCTCGCCGCTGAACTCGCCCTTCCCGGTCCGGGCGAGTATCTCCTGCGCCCCACCGGCGAGCTTGAGTGTCTCGGGGTCGGCGAGCCAGAGCTCCTCCTCGGCGCCCAGATTCCCCTCCGGCGCGCCGGTCTCGAAGGCGTACTCCGGGATCAGGGACTTCCGCTCGGTCTCCTTCAACGGCTCTCTTACCCTTCCGTCTCTCGCGGGGCCTTCTCGCCCGCGGGTATGGCTACCGGCAGGTGGTTCTCCGGCGGGGGCAGCGGGCAGTGCCACCGGGGGTCGTGCGCGCAGGAGGGATTGTACGCGTAGTTGAAATCCAGGACCAGACGCCCCTCCTCCTCGCCGAGGTCCGCGTGTTTTATCGTGTCGAGGAGGTACCGCCCGCCGCCGTAGGTCTCCCCGCCGCTGGTGGCGTCCCGGAACGGCAGTATCACGCCGCCGCCGTAGCCCGCGACCCAGAACAGCGAGAGGCCGACCTCCCGGCCCTCCACGGTGAACCGGACCCGCCCGAACCTCTGGAGCAACATCGGCCCGTCGTCCCGGAGCTCTACCTCGAACGACTCCGGCTCCACGTCGTGGTCCACCGCGAGCGTGTAGCGGAGCGCCGGGTCGTAGGGGAAATACTCGAGCCCCCGGAAACCGGCCCTCTCCGTCAGGGGAGACTGCGGGTGCTCCCCGAAGAGACCGTCCCTCTCCCGCCGGAACCGCTCCCACCTCTCCCGCGGAGGTGCGGCGCTCTCCCCGGCGCCGCGGGCGCGGGCGTACATCTCCGAGACGGAGCGCCGGTAGTCCAGCAGTTGCTCGTGGTTGCCCATGATCCTCCCAGGTACGCTCGCTACGGTCCGAGGTCGGATTCTACCGGCTCTGCCACCCCGGGCCCTGCCGCCGCCGGGACGTGGCGGTAGAATGGCGGCGCGGTGGACGAAAGAGCCCCCGCGAATGTTGCGACCTTACGAGAGGAGACGGACGTGGCCGTAGAGGTTGGACAGAGAGCGCCGGAGTTCAGGCTGCCGACGGACGACTGGGAGAAGGAGGCCTCGCTCGGGGAGCTTGCGCAGGGCGGTCCGCTCGTGCTCTTCTTCTACCCGGGCGACTGGTCCAGCGTCTGCTCGGACCAGTTGAGCGTGGTGCAGGGGGAGATGGGGCGTTTCGCCGACCGTGGCGCCGCCGTGGCCGCCGTGAGCGTGGACTCGCCGTGGTCGCACAAGGCCTTCGCCCGCGAGCGGGGCATAGAGTTCCCCCTGCTCTCGGACTTCGGCCGCGAGGTCGTCGAGCGCTACGGCGTCAAGCACGAGCAGGGCTTCCCGGAGAGAGCCTACTTCGTCATAGACGGCGGGGGCATCGTCCGGGCCCGGCGCATAGAGTCCTCGCCCAAGGACCAGCCGGACCTCGATGCCGTGCTCGCCGACCTGGACAACGCCGTCTCCGAGTAGCTCCAGGGAAGACGAGAGATGAAGCGCCGGGAGAGCCTCGCGCCCGCCCCCCGGTCCCTGGTCGCCGCCGGGGCTGCTACCGCCCTGACGCTGGTCTACAGCGCCCCGACGCCCGGCACCGGCTCCCGCTACCGGGACGAGCCCGCCGTGGCCCACGAGTCGCGGCTCCTCTCCGTGGCGCCGGTCCGGGACGCGGTGGCCGGTGCCGGGGACCGGGGCGTCGGGACGTCGGTCCTGGAGGCCGTCCGTTCCTCCCGCTCCCTCTCCGGCTTCTCCGACCCCCGGAGCGCCGGGTACCTGGTGCCTCTGGCGCGGGCGGCGCTCCTCGGCCTCCCGGCCCGGCGTGTGCTCTCCGGGCTCGCCGCCGCCGACGTGGAGCCCTTCGCGCGGGCGCTGGAGACGTCGGGGGATGCGGGGCCTCTGGGCGGCGCGCTGCGGATTGCCCTCGGGGGCGAGAGCCGGGAGACCACCCTGCGGGAGGTGGTGCGCTTCACCGCCGCCCGCGACGCGCTCTCGCGGGAGTACGCCCGGGACTACGAGGTCACGCGGGGGCTCGCGGAGCCCGCGCTCCTCTCCTCGCTCTCCCGCGCGGAGTCCACGCGGGCCTCCG
>JACCZN010000282.1 GCA_013695915.1 Rubrobacter sp. | reverse complement strand
AGAGGTAGCACCGGGCGTTCCGGTACACTTCTCTTTCTACTCGCCCTCGGTAAAGGTCCAGGTCATGTACCCCGCCGAGCACCTCCCCGGGGTCAACGGCCGGTACATCGGCAACGGGGTGACGATAGAGTTCGTCCCGGAGGACGCGGCGGCCGTCGAGCGGGTCCGGGAGCAGGTCTGGCAGTGGGAGGAGACCAACGAGTTCACGGCGGCCCGCAAGATCAACCACCTCCGCCGCGGCGTGGACCCGGAGAGCGTCGAGGGTATCCTGGAGAGGGTGCGCGGCGTTGACCGCCGGGCCGCCGCAAAGGCCGCCGAGGCCACGGAGGCCGCCGGGCTCCGGGAGATGATAGACGCCGGGGACGCCAAGTCCCTGGCCCGGCTCCCCGGCATCGGCGAGAAGCGCGCCCGCGCCGTGGTGGAGTTCTACCGCAACGAGAAGGACCCGGCCCGCTTCCTCTACGCCGCGAACCGCAACGACCGCTTCCGCGGGGAGCCGGTCGTGACCGAGCTAGACCCCTCGGGGAACATCGAGGAGCAGGCGTGGGAGCACGCGCTGCGGGCGCAGCGGCTCGGCGGCCCGGACCCGATAGGCTCCGACGAGCCACCGGGGCACACCACGGTGCGGAACGCGAACCTCCTCCACCCGGCGCCGATGACCCCCTCCCTGATGGGCCGGAGCGTCTACTACCCGGAGCAGGTCGAGGCCTTCGCGGACGCCCTGAGGAGCATCTTCGTCCGCGGGGAGCGGCTGGCGGGCCTCGGCGACCTGCGGATACAGCGCGGCAAGGTCTTCCACACCACCAGGATGCCCGGCGTGGGGATGAAGACCCGCGCCCGAGTGCTGGCGAGCGGCTTCCTCGACCATGAGTACACTTACGAGAACCTGTCGGGCATCCCGGGCGTCACGGAGGCCCAGGCCCGTACCATCGCCGGGGCCGCAAGGAACGAGGGGGCTGGGGCGGCGGTCCGTGCCTAGCCTCTACGGCTTCGTAAAGAGCCGCGAGCCGGTGAGCCCCGAGGAGGTAGCAGCGGAGCTCCTCGCGCTACCGAACGCGAACGGCGACGCCCGCCGCCACGTCGAGCGGCTGGTCGGAGACGACCCCCGCTTCCTGCTCGATGCTGCGGGCCTCCGCACCGTGGACCCGCTATCCCTGGAGCTCGACGAGGCCCCTTACGTGGTCTACGACCTGGAGACCACGGGCTCCTCGGCGGCGAAGGGGGCCATAACGGAGGTCGGGGCCATAAAGGTCCGCCGCGGCGAGGTGGTAGATGAGTTCTCGGCGCTCGTAAACCCGGAGCGGCCCATAGACCCCTTCGTGGTGCGCCTCACCGGCATCACGGAGGGCATGGTAGAGGACGCGCCGACCGCCTCCGAGGTGATGCCCCGCCTCGAGGAGTTCGCCGAGGGCTCGGTGCTCGTCGGCCACAGCGTCTCCTACGACGCCTCCTTCGTGACGGCGGCCCGGGAGTCCCTGGGGATCGGCCCGCTCCCGAACCCGAGCCTCGACACCCTGAAGCTCTCGCGCACGCTGGTGCCGGGCCTCAAGCGGTACCGGCTCTCCTCGCTGGCCGCGCACTTCGGGGTGGGGGCGATGCCGAACCACCGGGCGCTCTCGGATGCGGCGGCGACCGCCGGGGTCTTCGTGAAGCTCCTCGGCCTGCTCCGGTCCGCCGGGGTCTCGACGGTCGGCGAGGCGGCGGCGCTCAAGAGGAGGGGCGGCCGCCCCAAGCCCCAGAAGCAGCACCTGGCGGAGGGAATCCCGACGACGCCGGGCGTGTACTACTTTCTGGATAAGGGCGGCAACACGCTCTACGTGGGCAAGGCCAAGGACCTCCGGGCCCGCGTCAGGACGTACTTCAACGGGGGCGACGGCCGGCGCAAGGTCCGGCGTCTCGTCGAGGAGGTCGCGGAGGTACGCTTCGAGGAGACTCGGAGCGAGCTCTACGCCCTGATCCACGAGGCCCGTGAGATCCGGCGCCTCCTGCCCCGGTACAACGCCGTCGGCCGGGGGGAGGAGGCGAGCTGGTTCGTAAAGCTCGACCTGAGCGCCCCCTACCCCGTCCCCGAGCGGGTCTCCGTACCCGGTGACGAGGATAACGCAACCTACCTCGGGCCGTACCGGAGCGCCGGTATGATCGACACCTGCATCGAGGCTCTGGGCAGGGTCTTCCCCCTCCGGCGGTGCGCCGGGGACCCGGAAGCGAAGACCTGCTTCTACGGGCAGATGGGCCGCTGCGCGCCGTGTCTTGGGATGGGCGAGGAGGAGTACCGCCGCACGGTCGTCGGGGAGATGGTCGGGCTCCTGCGCGGCGAGGGCGGCGAGGAGCACCTCGCTGCCCTCGTCCGGGAGCGCGGCCGCCTCGCCGGTGAGCTAGAGTTCGAGGCCGCCGCCCGTCTGCGGGACCTGATCCTGGGCATAGAGCGTATCCGGCTTACCCGGGCCGTGGTGACCGCCGAGGGGCTGCAGGCCGTGGTCGCGCCCTCGACGGAGCCTGGGGTGGTCGAGGTCTTCGCCCTCTCCGGGGGGCATCTCGTCGCCCACCGGGGCTTCGAGACCGGGGATGGGGAGGGCCTGGCCCGGTTCGCGGAGGACGCCATCCGGGAGTTCCGGGAGGACGTACCCGCCCGGCGGGCGGAGGGTGCGGACGAGGCCCGGGTGGTGGCGGCCTACCTGCGGCGTTCCCGGAGCGCGACGTTCGTGGAGGCCGTTGCGCTGGAGCGGGCGGAGGACCTCGTGGAGGCCGTCGGGCGCATAGCGGAGAGTGTCCCGGAGGCCGATGCGGACGCCAATGTAGCCTCGCTAGCATGATAAAATCTATGCCAAACGCCGACGTCCTGCGGCGTGGGATAATCCGTATCGTAGAAGGAGAAGGTGCAGGGTGGCACAGAGCTTACAGGGAGCGGACCGCAGGATACTTCTGGTAGACGACGAACCGTCGATCCAGAAGATGCTCGTGCACGCCCTGGAGCGGGAAGGCTTCGAGGTACGGGCCGTCGGGGACGGCGAGGAGGCCCTGGAGTCGGTGGAGTCCTTCGAGCCGCACCTCATAATCCTGGACATCATGCTGCCGAAAGTGGACGGTACGGAGGTCTGCCGGCGGGTCAGGACGCAGAGCGACGTGCCGATCATCATGCTCACGGCCAAGGACGACGAGATAGACCGGGTCGTGGGCCTGGAGCTCGGGGCGGACGATTACGTTACCAAGCCGTTCGCCGTACGGGAGCTCGTCGCCAGGGTGCGGGCCATCATGCGCCGGGTCTCGGTACCGGCCGGCCAGCGCCAGGACGAGCTCTCCTACGACCGGCTCAAGATCAACCTGCCGAGTCGGAGGGTCTCGCTGGGCGGCGAGGAGGTGGACCTCACCTACACGGAGTTCGAGCTCCTGGTGACGCTGGCCTCTAGCCCGGGCCGGGTCTTCGCCCGGAGCACGCTGCTCGCAAGGGTGTGGGGCGACGAGTTCCGCGACGAGCGCACGGTGGACGTTCACATCCGCCACCTGCGGGAGAAGATAGAGCGCGACGCCCGCAACCCCGAGTTCATCCACACCGCACGCGGTGTCGGGTATGTCTTTCGTTAGGAGGCTCTTCCGCCGGGGCGGGGAGGGTAAGCCCGAGTCCCGGTTCCAGAGGCGTGTGCGAGAGTTCCGGGAGAGCTTCCGGCCCCGCATCAGCATGCGCATCTGGCTCACCGCGCTCTTCCTGCTGGTGACGGCCTTCGCCGGGGGCCTTACCTACGACATCGTGCGGCCCATCCTCTACAACACCCTGAACCAGGCGAGCCAGACCAGCGTGCGCCAGATCGGGGAGCAGTTCGAGAACGAGCTGCGGCGGGACCCGGACCTGACCGTAGCCCGGATACAGGACTTCGCCACGAGCCGGGGGCTCCAGTGGGGGATAGTCCGGGCGGAGGACGGCAGCCTGCTCCAGGGTGACGTCGAAGACTGGCACCCGACCGCCGTGGGAAGCGCCGTCGAGACCGAGACGCCGCAGCAGGAGCGCAGGATAGTCCAGACCGGCCCCCGGGAGGGGCAGCTCCTCGCCACCTACTCCGCACCCATAAACGTCCCCGGAGAGCAAGAGACGGCGATAGTCTTTACCCAGTACTTCACGGAGACCGACGTCGGCAACGTAACGGCGGCCGTGGAAAGGATACAGCGCATAGCCCTGCTCGCGGGCGCGCTGGCGCTCCTGATCGCGGGCATCTCCGGGTACGTGGTGGCGAACCTGATCTCCCACCGGGTCAGCCGCCTGGGGGTGGCGGCGGAGCACCTGGCCTCCGGCAACTTCAACGAGCGGATCGGCACCCGCGTAGAGGACGAGATAGGAGCTCTGGGCGACACCTTCAACTCCATGGCCGCCTCCCTGAAGAGCGCCTTCCGGCAGGTGGAGCAGGAGAAGGAGCGGGGGCAGGCGATCCTCGACGGTATGACCGACGCGGTCGTCGGCGTGGATGGGGAGCTCAACGCGATCTTCCTGAACCCCCGGGCCCGCGAGCTACTGGGCTCCTCGGACCCCTCTTTCCACGACCGGCTACAGGAGATACTGGCCCGCAGCCTCTCCGAAGGTCCCGTGACCGAGCCCGAGGTGGAGACCAACCCCGAGGGCCGCCTGGAAGACGGGAACCAGATACTGGAGGTCCGGGCCGCACCCCTGGAGGACGGGGCGCTCGCCATCCTCCGGGACGTTACCCAGGAGCGCCGGATCGCCCGGGCCAAGGCCGAGTTTATCGCCAACGCCTCCCACGAGCTGAAGACGCCGCTCTTCGCCCTCTCCGGCTACCTGGAGATGCTCGAGGACGAGGAGGACGAGGAGGTCCGGAACGCCTTCCTCAAGGACATGCGGGCCCAGACCGAACGGCTCCAGAGCCTGGCCCGCACGCTCCTGGACCTCTCCCGCCTGGACGCCAACGCCGTGACCTTCCGCCTGGAGGAGGTCGACCTCGAGGAGTTGCTCTACGACCTGCGCCGGGACTTCGGATATACGGGCCGCCGGATAGAGCTCCACGCGGACGAGGTGGCGCCCGTGGAGACGGATCCCACGCAGCTCCACCGCGTGCTCGCCATCCTCCTGGACAACGCCCTAAAGTACTCTCCGGAAGGCTCCCCGGTAGACCTCAACCTCCGGCGCGAGTACGAACGTGCCGTCGTGAGCGTCACCGACCGGGGGTGCGGCATCCCCGAGGAGGACCTCCCGTACATCTTCGACCGCTTCTATCGGGCCCACGGCTCCTCCCGCGCCGACGGCACGGGCCTCGGCCTCGCCCTGGCCCACGAGATCGCCGACCACCTCGGAGGTGAGATCCTGGTAGAGAGCGAGCCCGACGCCGGGAGCACATTCTCCGTCTCCCTGCCCCTCTCGCCCGTGGATGAGCGCCGGGAGGTCTCACCCCGGGGCCGCCGCAACGCAGCCCCCTCCTAGCCCGCAGGTTTTTCTAAACACAGGTTTTGCAGCAGGTTTATCGGGTAGAATAGATACTAGAGGGGTAGCCTTCGACCCGCGGCATCTCCCCCTCCCCGCGGATCGGAGGCTGTCCCTCCGTTCGTCTAGGGTGGAAATAAGGTCGCTGCGTGGTGGAGGCGGGCGTCGGACCACGCGACAACCTCCACCTTATTTTCAACCATCCGAGGTGGCCCCGCCAGGGGCCATGCCCACTAGCTAGAAGAAGACCGGCAGGCCGAAAGCCTGCAGTATCGGCCGGGCGAGGCCCAGTACGAAGCCCAGGGGCGATACCCCGTCCACGAAGAGCGTCAGGAAGACGAGCCCGAGCAGCACGTAGGGGCCGTACTGGTTCATGAAGCGCACGAGGGGGTCCAGGAAGCCCGGCAGGAAGGGATAGAGCACCTTCGAGCCGTCCAGGGGCGGTATCGGGATGAGGTTGAAGACGAAGAGCAGGGCGTTCACGAAGGCGATGCCCA
>JACCZN010000233.1 GCA_013695915.1 Rubrobacter sp. | reverse complement strand
CCCAACGCCTCCGACCACCCGGCGACCGCTGCCGATCCGGCAATCCCATCTTGCGCAACCATAGCGCTCCCTTCTCATCGTCCCACTGGAAGGGTAGCTCAAACGCGATCTAACTGATGCTGTAGCGGCTGGGCAGCCTGTTGAAAAACGCCACGGTGCCGGATAAATGACCGCCGGTGAGTCCTACATCTACAGCGATCGGGGTAGAGCAGCGGTCGCTCCGGAGGCCGCAGGGCCACCACCTGCGCCGGTCTCCTCGGTCCGCGCCCGCCGAAGGTGAGCGGCCTCTTGATGTTCTGTCCGGAGGCTGTGGTCAGAACCTCGCAGTTCACTCGCTCCAGCATCCTGAGCCTCATCCTCTCCATGCCGTGCCACTGCTTCGCCTCGCCGAAGAGTGGCTCGATCCACACCTTCCTCTTCCTCATCGCCTTCTTGTAGGCCTCAAGCTCGTAGTGAGCCTCGACCTTCTCGAAGTACTCCTCGTCGAAGTTCCGGTTGGCGGCGCGCCCGCTCTTGCCGTTGGTGCATCCGCTCTTCAAGAGACACGAGTTGCAGACTTCCGGGTCGGCGACGTAGCGGGTGAGTTCGAGCTTGGAGCGCCCGCCGGTGTTGCGCAGGATCTCTCCGGCGGGGCACCAGTACACGTCGCGCTCGGCGTCGTAGGTGAAGTCGTCCTTTCGGAAGAGGGTCCTCTTCCCCCACGTGTAGTCGATGACCGGCATGTAGGCTCTTATCCCGGCCTGCTCGACGGCTTTCACGTTTGGGATGGCGCCGTAGACGGAGTCCCCTGTTACGTGGTGGGGGCGGAGCTTCCACCGGAAGATCGTGTGCCAGAGGAGGTCGAGCATCGGCTGGTTGTCCTTCACGTCGGCCTTGGCTACGAGGGCGGTGAGGATCACCCTGGCCTTGCCGCCGTCCACGACGTAGTGGACCTTGTAGCCCATACGGGCGGTGCCTTTGACGTGTCCTGCGAGGCAGGCGTCGGGGTCTGTTCTGTTGACGGTGTGGTCGCTTATCTTCTTCGGGTTGGGCGCGCGGGACTTGGTGCCGTGTCTGCCGGCGCTTGAGATGAAGTCCTGCCGGGCGGCGTTGGCTTGCTTGAGGCTCTCGCCGTCCGCACCCGGCAGAGCCGCGTCGGCCATCCCTAGCGACCCGCTGGCAGGTCCGGTGTCGTCGTCCGGCTCTTCCTCGAACAACTCGTCGAGATGATCCAGCACGGCGAGTTTGGGGATCAGGGCTGCTTTCGCGGCGTTTGCCCTGACCGTCGTGGAATCGACGAACAGCTCCTCGCCCCACACGAGGCCCGCCTCGACGCACATCTCCACGATCCGCTCGAAGAAGCTCCTGAAGACTTCGAGACCGTAGCGTTCGCGGATGCGGGTGAGGCTGAAATGGTCGGGCAGCGGCTCGTGCAAATCATATCCGAGGTACCACCTCAAGGAGAGCCGGTCGGCGACCACCTCCATGAGCTGCCTCTCCGAGCGCAAATCCTCGAAGAAAAGAATCAGTTCGAGCTTGAAAAAGACCACCGGATCGACACTGGCGCGGCCAGAGGGAGCGTAGAGGTTCTCGACCAGCTCCCTGACAAACGAGAGGTCGAGCCTCTCTTCGAGACGACGATAGAAGTTGTCTTTCGGGACGAGTTCTTCGAGGGAGAGGTCGGGCAGCGGAGAGAAATCACGGATCTTGGTTCCCATCATGGCGGCGCATCCTCCTCCTGTGGCAAGTACGAGGTAGGTTCATGCTAGCGAGGTTCGCGTTTTCGCTCTACGGGGCGTATTTCAACACGCTGCCCGGAATGGTACCGTGACCCGCTGTGGAGTTCGCGGAGATCGAAAAGCTCTCGCTCCTGAATTCAGGAGCGAGAGAGGAGACGGAGAAGCTACAATGAACACCGAGACTCCCATCGTGACTGGCACTAAGAATGGGGACCGGTCACTCGGCGTCCTGCTGATAGGCCCAGTGACGGGGTCGCTGTCATGGGGGGAAACTAGACTTACGTCGTAATTGCGCGTAAGGCACGCTATCATAGGCCGAGGAAGGAGGCTGGATTGTTCTTGAAGAGGCCGACCGTCCTGCGGTAGCGGTGGAGCGTAGAGAGCGAGCGGTGGGCGGTCTGGCGCATGATGTCCTTGTCGTGGGCTCCGCCCTCGGAGGCAGCGGTGACGAGCCCGGCCCTCAAAGAGTGGCCGGAGTAGCGGGAAGGGTCGAGGCCGGCCATCTGTGCCCGTTTCTTGACGACGCGGGAGACTGAGTCGGGGGCCATGGGCCTGTTGCCGATATTGCCGTGGCGGTCGATGCTCCGGAAGACGGGATCGTCCTTTGGCGGGGTGGGCAGGAGCTCGAGCCACGCCCGGAGGTGGGAGACCGGGCACGTCTCGGGGTGGTCGCCGTACGGGATGCCTTTGTATAAGCCTCCGGCGGCCTGATCGGTCTTCGAGCTCCTAAGCAGCACGATCGCCCCCTCGTCCACCATCTCGACGTTTTCGGTGCGAAGAGAAGCCAGCTCGCTCACCCGGTAGCCGCCGGCGAGGCCGACGAGCAGGAGCGCCCGGTCGCGCGTCGCCGCCGGACTGCGCTCTCCCTCGAAGGCCCTCAAGACGCGGCGCAGGGTGGGGGGGAGGAGGGGCGCCTTGCCCTCCTGGAAGGAGCCGATCTCGCGCACGATGCCCCGGAAGGTGTTCCTGACCGTTTTGGTCTTCGTCGGGTCATCGAAGCCCGCCTCCTGGTGGAGCTGCGCGATAGCAGCGAGCCTGCGCTGTATGGTCGCCGCCTTCAGGCCCCGGCCGGCCGCGTCGGTGACGTAGAGAGCGACGGTCCTGGGGGCCGCAGGCATGGGGGAGAGGTCGCCAGCGTCCACTTTGCACCACGTTGCGAAGTCCTCCAGGTCGTGGCGGTATGCCTTGACGGTGTTGGGCGCCCTCGCGGAGCGGAAGTACGATTCCGCCCTGGACTCGAGCTCCGCATTGGTTCCGGGAAGGCGGGCGATGTCTCCGGAACGTTCCAAAGGAGCGTCGCTCACCAGGATCTCCTGTTGAACGTATCGTCCAGCCACGAGACGCGCCTGAGATCCTCCCAGAGCCACTTGTAGGCGAGCTCGGTGGCGGGGGTGCGCCCGTAGAAGTCTCCAGTAGCGTAGTCGTAGGGCGAAATCCACGCCGCCGCCTGCGGGCGCAAGGACCGCGTCCTGCTCCCGACGCCGAGCATGTAGTCCCGGCCCGGGCGCTCGTGACCGAAAGCGACCCGCACCTCGTTCTCGCTGCCGTAAGGAAGCGGCTCCAGGTGCCAGGAGACGTAAGAGCCGACGCCCGGTCGTCCCTCCCTCGGGGTCAGGATCAACGTCCCGGTCAGACGCGCGGGCAACGTCGCCGCTATGACCATGTGCGGCGCAAGCCGCAGGAAGAACTCCTCGACGAACCGGCGGTAACCGTCAAGCGCCCCCTCCAGGATGACCCGCGCCCGCCGCAAGAGTGCCTCGTCGGAGTACCGCTCCCACACCCAGGCGCTGTCTCTGTCGGTCTTCACGTAGCCCGGATCGCCCGGCATCCGGTCGTGCATCGGCCAGGGCGCCCTCAGTTCGGACCGACCGGCGGCCCGGGAGTCTCGGAGCTTGTCTTTCAGGTACTTCAGTTCGTAATTTGGACCGCGCTGGCTCCATTGGTTGCCGAAGGTGATCGCATCGGTGTCCCGGCCCACGAAATCCAGGTAGCCCTCCACCGCGTCTAAGGGGATGGGTTCGCGCTCCCGGTAATTCTTCTTGTCGAACCTCTTGCGCATCTCCCAGGCGGCGTCCCAGGCGGCCTCTTCGGCCAAGAGGCCGCCGCCGATGGGGAGCCGTCTCTTCTTGAGCTTCTTGGAGAGCTCGCTCCTGAGGTCCTCGAGCGCGTACTCCCACGTCCAGGCGGCTTGCTCGTGCGTGCCCACCCCCCGCAAGCTCGGCCATTCCCAGTTCGGGAGCATCTCGGGGTTGTGGTCGGGCAGTTCCACCACATCGCCGAGGTCTTCCTCGCCGCGGTACCAGAACCTTTGGGACGCTTGCTCCGCGGAGCCGCTCACCCCCAGCGTGGAGAGCGAGCCGTCCTCGCGCACCGGCGCTATCAGGGGGGCCAAGGGGCCCATCCCTTTCACCCAGGAGTTCATAGCCTCCCTCAACCGTCGGCCGAACTCCTCGGGCGACATCGGCGGTCCCCCGCGCCCCATGCGGAAGCTCACGTACTCCCGCTCGAGCCCCGTCTCCACGATCTGCGAAGCGAAGGCGGGGGCCGCCTCGACGACGGGGCGCAGAACCTCGCTTGCCCTGGCGTATCCGAAGTTGCCCACCGCCATGGCGAGCGGGTAACGCCAACCCTCCAAGCGGGCGAGATCGGAGGCGAGATCACGGACCTCCGCCAGGCCGTGCTCCAAGGCCTCGGAAGCGAACCACTCGGCGAGGATCCTCAGCGGGAAGGCGACCGCGTTGCCCCTTCGCACCACCAGGCCGGTGACGTGACGAGCATCTCCCTCACGCTCTCGCCCGTTCCCACCTCGGCCCTCCGGCACGGGCGCGCCGCCCCGGTCCATGACGGCTACCGCGAGCTCCCGGAGCCGCGCGGTGTCGACCACGTTCCCGGACCTTCGGAGTGCCCTCTCGACGAGGCCGGTCAGCATTTCTCCGGTCGAGCTGGGGTTCCAAGACCCGCGCTCGCGCATGTCGGAGGCCACGAGCACCGCGAAGAGCGGGCGCCTGATGGCCTCCTTCACCGACTCTGGCCACCGGTGGGTGGTCGCTACCTTCGGCTCTTCTCCGGTGATGGCCCCGATCAGTAAGAAGGCTTCGTCTTCGGTGAGTTGGGGTGCCTCGACGCGTTCCCTGTCCTCGGCGAGCTCGGGCAGCGGTCGGCCGGCGACGACGACCGTAGTGTTCGGCCACGTGCTGGCGAGTATGCGCGCCTGCTTGACGAGCCGCCCGGCGCGGGCCGACCCTTCCTCCTCCGCGCCGTCCAAGAACACCGCCGCGCCCCTCACCCTGGCGTCCCCGAGGGACGCGGTCTTCTCCAGCACGACATCGCGCAGCCTGCCCTCTACCTCCCAGGCCTCGACGTGGGCCGGAAGCGATGCCCCCGGTTCCTCACGGAGCCGCACGACGGCCCTCTGCAGCAGCCGATCGGCCAGCAGCGACTTCCCGGCCCCCACCTCGGCCGACAACACGGCGAGCGGCCTGCCGCCGAGCTCGGCGCGTAGCCACGATCCCGGTGCCCCCACGCTCCGGTCCTCGGCCAGCACCCGGGCTTCCTCGCTGGACAGCCCCGCGGCCTCCCAGCGCTCCGCGCAGCGCGCCAGGGACTCGCGCTCGATCTCGTCCACGTCCGGCCCCGTCGCCCCGCGTGCCCGGACGAGGCCCTCCAACATGCCACGCATGGCCTCGACGTCCGCAACCAGCACGACCCCGGCGAGCGGACCGCCGGCCCTCGCGTCCTCCCGCAGCCTCACGGCAAGCTCATGGGCCAGTACCCTCATAGCCCTCTCGAACCCCATCGGCAGCGCCCCCGGGTCGAAGCCCAGCCGCTCGTACCTGCTGCCCAGATCGTCCACCGGCGGTATCCGGGAGCGAAGCGCGATGTCCACGAGCGTCTCCGCAACCCAACGATCCTCGAAGAACTTGCCGAACTGTTCTTCAAGGCGCCCGGGAAGGTTGCGGTCGAGGCCCGCGTGACGGGCGATCTCCACGAGCATCGCCGCCGTCGCCCCGGAGAACGCGTCTCGGAGCGCCTGCTCCTGTTCATCGCCGAGCGCCTCTTCGGCCACGCGCCGCCCGCCCGCCACCAGCAGCGTCGAAGCCAGGTTGACCGCTATGCTAAGGATGACCGCTTCCACAGACTCCCCTGACCTCCCTTATCCTTGAACAACCCGCGCCCTAACCCCACGTGCGCATCACACATGAAGGGGGTTCTGGCATCGGGTAATGATAACTTATCCGACGCCAGAAATGGAGGCGCTGACGCACGATACTTATACCTTATGGGGTGTCAGAAATACGTCCAGATTGCTGATGGAGTTGGAGAAGAAACGCGTGCGTAAGATGTCGAATAACCCTTCTTCCTCTCCTGCTGCTTGTTAATGGATCGGACGAAGGTGCCGAAGCCGTTTGTCTG
>JACCZN010000279.1 GCA_013695915.1 Rubrobacter sp. | reverse complement strand
TCGAGTACGACCGCCGGTCCCACCGCCGCTGCCTGCTCTCCCGATACAGTCATCGTGCTCATCGGCTACAAGGATCACAACTGAACCATCCCGGGTCAAGTGCTCGCCACCCTCGCTAACTAAATACCGTCCTTCTTCAAGCGGATCCCGGTAGCCAAGAGCCGATCCGAACCCCAATTCTTGCCGCTTTTCGGTTCGATCAGTCGTAGTATCCTACGCCGCTGCCTACTAATCTACCGGTGCTCTAGTGCGGATCTCGCTCGGCTCCGCGACGGTCTCGCTGGTGACGGCCGCGAGCATCGTGGCTCCGGCGGTGGAGGCGGGAGACTACTCGGCGCCGCTCACCGGGGCGCTGGTGGTCGCGATAGCCGCCGGGGCCACGGTACTCTCGCACTTCAACGACTCGGGCTTCTGGCTGGTCAGCCGCTACCTCGGTCTGGACGAGAAGCAGACCCTCCAGTCCTGGACGGTAATGGTGACGATTGTCGGCCTGGTAGGCTTCGGCGTGGTCCTCGTGATCAGCCTGTTCCTCTGAACGTCCGGGGCCCCGCAAGCCCGGCGCGGGCTAATTGCAGTTGGGCCTCCGTATCGCCGCAGGCCTCCATGTGCTCCGCGTTGTCCCGGAGCAGGGACTGGCCGAGCTCTATCATCCCGAGAACCCTCTCGTCGGCCACGGAGTAGTAGGCGTTGCGCCCCTCGCGCCGCACCTCCACGTACCCGCACCAGGCGAGACACCGCAGGTGGTCCGACACCCGCGGCTGCGGCGCGTCCAGCGCCTCCACGAGTTCCCCGACCCGGGTCTCTCCTCTGCGGGCCAGGAGCAGCAGTATGGAGAGCCGGGTGGAGTTGGAGAACCCGTTGAAGAGCTTGGCGAGAAGACACAGCTTCTCGTCCTCCCGGCCCACGGAGATCTGCTCCAGGGTAGTGCTCCAACTCTGTTGGTCCTGCATGGTACATCCCTCTCTCTCGCTGCTATTAATATGCTCTTATCAGTATTAACGCACACTTCGAGGGGTTTTTATAGGGCTTCCCGCGAGAAAAACCCTGGAAGGCCGGGTAGAACCTCCGGCCTTCCAGGGTGGGTCGTGACTACGCGCTCTCTGGTGTTCGCTCAGGCGTTGGCCCGGGCGATCATGTTGTACGGGTAGGCGTAGGGGAGGGCCGAGGCTTCCTCGAGGACGTCCTGCTCCCCCGGATCGAGGCTCCAGCCGGTCGCGCCGAGGTTCTTCTCGAGCTGGTCCACGTCGCGCGCCCCGATTATGGGGGAGGTGACGCCGGGGCGGTCCTTGACCCAGTTCAGGGCGACCTGCGCGGGCTCCTTGCCGCGGCCCCCGGCTATCCCGGAGACGCGGTCTACTATGTCGAACTTCTCCGGGGTGGCGTGACGCTCCCAGGTGTCGGTCCAGGCGGCCATGCGGGTATTCTCCGGCGGGGCGTCCTCGCGGGAGTACTTGCCCGTGAGGAAACCGCCCGCCAGCGGGCTCCAGGGGATGACGCCGAGCCCCTCCTCCCGGCAGACCGGAAGCACCTCGTGCTCTATGTCCCGCACGACGAGCGAGTACTGGGGCTGGAGGCAGTCGAAGCGGGCGAGGCCGTAGCGCTCGCTGACCCGCAGGGACTTCTCTATCTGCCAGCCGGAGAAGTTCGAGCAGCCCGTATACAGGACCTTGCCGCTCCGCACCAGGTCGTCCAGCGCGGCCATCGTCTCTTCGGGCGGTGTGTGGGCGTCCCAGCAGTGGATCTGGTAGAGGTCTATGTAGTCCGTGCCGAGCCGCTTGAGGCTGGCCTCGCAGGCGGCCACGATGTGCTTGCGCGAGGCGCCCCGGTCGTTCGGGCCGTCGCCCATCGGGAAGCGGAACTTCGTGGCGAGCACGACGTCGTCCCGGTAGTCCTTTATGGCGCGGCCGGTGATCTCCTCGGAGAGGCCCTTCGAGTACACGTCCGCCGTGTCTATGAAGTTGCCCCCGGCCTCGATGAAGCGGTCAGTGACCCTCTTCGACGTCTCCTCGTCGGCCTCGTTGCCGAAGGTCATCGTCCCGAGGCACAGCTCCGAGACCATGAGCCCCGTCCGGCCCAGCTTGCGATACTCCACGTGAAATCCCTTCTCTATAAGCTCTGCAGGCTCAAACCGTCCCTGATTTAACTGCCCGCTCCGGCCGAATTCAATCTCCGGCCCCGGTCAGCCGCGCGGGGTGTCAGGTGGCCGCCGTGTCCAGCTCGACCCGGTTCTTGCCCAAGGTCTTGGCCCGGTACAGAGCCATGTCCGCCCGTTTGACGAGGATGGTACCGCTGTCGCCCGGCTGGAAGACCGCGACGCCGAAGCTGGCGGCGACGTTCCCCGCGGTCCCGAACTCGCCCTCCTCGAAGGTGGTCCGCAGACGGTCGGCGAGCCTGTGCGCGCTCCCGGTGGAGGTCTCGGGTGTGACTATGATGAACTCCTCTCCACCCCAGCGGCCGAAGTAGTCGCTCGACCGGAGCTGGCCGCCCGTCAGGCGCGCCATCTCGACCAGCACGGCGTCCCCGGCGTCGTGGCCGAAGGCGTCGTTGAGAGCCTTGAAGTCGTCTATGTCGAAGATGACCAGGGACAGCGGCAGGTCGTAGCGCCGGCAGCGCTCCATCTCCTGCTCCAGCGACTGCTCGATGTGCCGCCGGTTGTAGATGCCCGTAAGAGGGTCCGTCTGGGCGAGGTGTCTCATCTCCTCCGCGTCCATCTGGGTCTCCCGCAACAGCGCCTTGAGCCGGGCCACGAAGAACAGGAACACTATGAAGACGGCGCTCGATAGGTAGAACTGCACGAGCATCGTGGAGCCCAGGGTCGCCAGGGCCCGCTCCAGGCCCGGGATAGACAAGACCATTGGCAGGGAGACGACGAACACGAACAGGTAGAGCCCGACCGCGCGCACCACCGCCTGACGCCCCTCGAAGATAAGGAAGATCACCGTGTAAGCTGCGGGGAGCCAGAGGTAGACGCCGACCAGCGCCGACTGCGCCTGAATTGATGAGGCGGGGAGGTAGAGCGCGTACACGAGGACGGCTACGAGGGCCGCGCTCGGCACCGCATAGAGTGTCTCCTCTACTATCCGGAGGGGCAGTTTCTGGCTATGGATGAGCCAGATCGCCAGTATCGTAAAGCTGCCGACGCTTATGAAGATGCCTCGTATGAACGGAGAGGTCACACCGGTAAGCTCGCCGATCGCAGACCCCGATATGCACCCTACCAGCCCCAGAAACATGATCAGCATATAGATACGCCGCTTGAACCGGCTCAGAGGCTCTTGTCGCTTCTCCAAAGGCCCTCTCACCCTGCTAGAGTTACTCACAATCGTCCCGTGCTCGGCCAGTATAGCGGCTTCCGTGTATTGCGGGGGCGAGCCGTTCTCCGGAAGCCCGCATCGGGCACTTCAGCCCTTGCCGTAGGCCAGCCGCGCCGCGGCGAGGTCCCAGAGGGCGTGGCCGACGCTCTCGAAGACGACCGGACGCGCCGCCGGAAGCCGCCCGCCGGAGATCGCTCCTCCGAGCGTCACGGCGTCCTTCCACCCGAACGCGCCGCTCTGTGAAGCCCGGATCAGGTCTCCCGCCTCCTCGCGGGCGCCTTCGAGGTTGTCCACCACCACGGTCGCCGAGGCTACCAGCGCCGGAGGCAGCTCGGCCATCTCCGGGCGGAAAGAGCCGACCGCGGCGACAAAGGTCTCCGCCGGCAGCTCGTCGGGCAGCACGGGCTCCGGGCTCGTGGTCGCGGTGACGATCATGCCCACACCGTCCAGGACCTCCGCCGCGCTCCCCGCCACCGAGGCCCGCAGGCCGAGCCCCCGGGCGTGCTCCGCGAGAGCTTGGGCCTTCTCCGCCGTCCTCGACACGATAGAGACCTCCGAGGTGCCAAGCCCTTCCCGGAAGGCTTCGAGGTGGGACCGGGCCTGCACGCCCGCACCAACCAGGAGGAGCGGGGCGCCGGGGTGCGGGGCCAGCTCCCGGGCGGCGAGCAGGGAGACGGCGGCGGTGCGGCGGCCGGTGACGGTGGGTCCGTCGAGGACGCCGAGCCGCGTGCCCGTGCCCGCCTCCATCACCACCACCTCGCCCTGTATAGTCTCCATCCCCCGCGCGGCGTTCCCCGGATGGAACGTGACGAGCTTGGTGACGGCGATCTCCCCGTCCGCCGCGGGCATGACGAGCAGGGTGCCGTCCTCCGGGAGCGGCAGGTGCATCCGGGCCGGGGCCTGCGCCTCTCCGGAACGCTCTCCCAGCAGCGCCTCCCGGATGGCGTCGGCGAGCGCCGGGTAGGGGAGCCGGACCCTGGTCTCCTCGGCGGTCAGGAGCTCCACTGGAACCGCCCCGGGGAGAAGAGGCCTATCGGGTGCCGGGTCGAGCCCTCCGTGGCGAGGTCTGCCAGTACCTCGCCGGCCACGCTACAGAACTTGTACCCGTGGCCCGAGAAACCGGCGGCCACGACGACCTGCGGGTGCTCGGGGTGTACCGAGAGCACGAAGTGCAGGTCCGGGGTGTTGGTGTACATGCACGCGACGGACCCGAGGCAGCGCCCGGCGAGCCCCGGGACATGCCGGGCCAGGTAGCCCCTGATAGCCTCGACCTCCCCGTCTCCTACCTCCCGGTCCAGCGTCTCCGGCGTACACTCCGAGCCGTCTACCCGATGGAACGCGGCCTTTACGCCGCCCTCCGGCCCCTCGTGAGCCGGTATGCCGTAGAAGATCTTGCCGTCGCCGGGCTCCCAGATAAAGAGTGGGAAGCGGCCCGGCAGGAACGGCCCCACCCCGCCCTCCGGCTCGAACCAGTGCATCACCTGCCGCTCCACCCGCAGCGGCAGACCGAGCCCCGCGAGCAGTTGCGGCGCCCAGGCCCCCGGCGCTAGGACGAGCCGCCCCGCCTCGTAAGAGCCCTCCGGCGTCTCTACCCGGACCTGGTCCCCGGAGGGCGCGGCCTCCCAGCGGAGGATCGGCTCATCGAACCGGAGCCCGGCCCCGAGAGCCGCCGCCCGGTCGAGGTGGGCCGCCACGCTCCTCTCGGGCCGCACGAAGCCCGCCCGCTCCTCGTAGAGCGCGACCGTACCGGGACCGGGCGAGAGGAGAGGATAGTGGTGCCGGACCTCCCGCTCGTCGAGCAGCGTGTAGGGGAGCCCATGCTCCTCGGCGCTGCGGACGCTGCCGGAGACCAGGTCTCCCTCCGGGTCCCCAACCATCAGGCCGCCCGTGAGCGTCATCAGCTCCTCCCCGCTCTCCCTCTCCAGCTCCTCCCACAGCTCGTAGGCCCGCAGCAACAGTGGCACGTACGCCGGGTCCTCGAAGTACGCCTGCCGGATGATGCGCGAGGAGCCGTGGCTGGAGCCCCGGTCGTGGGCCGGGGTGTGCCGGTCGAGCCCCAGCACCCGCTCCCCCCGGCGCGCGAGCTGGTACAGGGCGGCGCTCCCCATGCCGCCGAGACCCGCGACGATGACGTCGTACCCGGAGATACCGCCTCCTCTCGAAGCCTCCCGTCCCCGCGCCCGGCGCGAGCGCCGTCCCATCTTAGCGCACGGCGGCCCGCGGGGCTCTCCGGAAGCCTTGTGCCGGGGTGCGGGGAACGGCTATCTTGTAAGGAGCCTCGCAGGGAGGCGTTCGGCC
>JACCZN010000208.1 GCA_013695915.1 Rubrobacter sp. | reverse complement strand
GAGAGCGGGTTCTCTATGCGGCGCCGGATCGCCCGGGCCAGGGGACGCCCCCCGAACTTCGGGTCGTAGCCCTCCTCGGCGAGGAACTCCCGGGCGGGGTCGGTGACCTCGATCTGGACCTGCTGGCTCTCCAGGCGCTTGTTGAGCCGGTCGAGCATGATGTCCACTATCTGGAGCACGTCTTCCCTGGAGAGCGGCTGGAAGACGATGGTGTCGTCCACCCGGTTCAGAAACTCGGGCCGGAAGGCCTGCTCCAGGGCGCTCCGGGCGCGCCGCTCGGTCTCACCGAAGTCCACGCCGTCCCGGCTGGTGAAGCCGAACTGCTTCTCGGAGACGAGGTGCTGGCTGCCGACGTTCGAGGTCATTATGATGACCGCGTTCCGGAAGTCCACTGTCCGGCCCTGGGCGTCCGAGAGGCGACCCTCGTCCATTATCTGCAGGAGGCTGTTGAAGATGTCCGGGTGGGCCTTCTCGATCTCGTCGAAGAGGACCACGCTGTAGGGGCGGCGCCGGACCTGCTCGGTGAGCTGGCCGGCCTCCTCGTAGCCCACGTAGCCCGGAGGGGCACCGAAGAGCCGCGAGACCGTGTGCCGCTCCTGGAACTCGGACATGTCCAGCCGGATCATGGCGTCCTGGTCGCCGAACATGAACTCGGCGAGCGTCCTCGCAAGCTCGGTCTTGCCGACCCCCGTCGGGCCGAGGAAGATAAAGCTCCCCACGGGACGGTTCGGGTCCTTGATGCCGGCCCGCGCCCGCCGGATGGCCTCGGAGACGGACTCCACGGCCTGCTCCTGTCCGACGACCCGCTCGTGCAGGACGGCCTCCAGGTTCATGAGGCGCTCGGCCTCCTCCTGGACCATGTTGGTAGCGGGCACGCCGGTCCACTCCTCGAGGATGCGGGCGATGTCCTCCCGCGAGACCTCGGGGGCCTCGGTCTCCCGCCGTCCGGCCCAGCCCTCCTCGTGCTCGGAGAGCTCGACCCTGAGCTGCTCTATCCGCTGCTTGAAGCTCGCGGCCTGCTCGTAGTCCTCGTCCCTGACGGCCTCCTCCTTCTGCCGCTCTAGCTCGGAGATCTCCTCTTCTATGCGCTTCATGTCCACCGGGGGGACGGTCGCCCGGAGCCGGACCTCGGCCGCGGCCTCGTCGAGGAGGTCGATGGCCTTGTCCGGGAGGAACCGGTCGGTTATGTACCGGTCACCGAGCTCTGCTGCGGCGCTGATGGCCTCGTCGGAGACCCGCACCCGGTGGTGCGCCTCGTAGCGGTCCTTGAGCCCGGCGAGTATGGATACGGTCTCCTCCACGGTCGGCTCACCTACCAGTACGGGCTGGAAACGCCGCTCCAGCGCCGGGTCCTTCTCTATGTTCTTGCGGTACTCATCGAGCGTGGTAGCGCCCACTACCTGCAACTCACCGCGGGCGAGCGCGGGCTTCAGGATGTTCGAGGCATTCACGGCTCCCTCGGCCCCACCGGCCCCGGCGAGCGTGTGGATCTCGTCGATAAACAGAACGATGTTCCGCTCCTCGGCCTGTATCTCCTGGATCATCTGCTGCATCCGCTCCTCGAAGTCCCCGCGGTACCGGGTGCCCGCTACGAGGTCGGAGACGGTCAGCGAGAGGACCCGCTTGTCCCTGAGGGACTCGGGGACGTCCTCGGAGACCACGCGCTGGGCCAGACCCTCGACGACCGCCGTCTTGCCGACGCCTGCCTCGCCGATAAGGACCGGGTTGTTCTTGGTCCTCCGCGAGAGGATGCGGATCACCCGCGTTATCTCCTCTACCCGGCCTATTACCGGGTCGAGCTCTCCGTTGCGTGCGTCCTCGGTGAGGTCGTGAGCGAACTGGTCCAGGGTCGGCGTCTTGCTCTGCGTGTCCTGCTGGCCGCCGGGACCGCCACCGGGACCACCGGCTCCACCGGGGCCGAAGCCGCCACCGCCAAAGCCCCCGCCGCCAGGGCCACCGGGACCCGGACCGACCGGTCCGCCGGTGCCCCGCTGCTGCTGCAGGCGTGCGATCTCGCGCCGCAGAGCGTCCATGTCCCCGGCCCCGTGCTGGGAGAGGATCCGGTAGGCGTTGCCGTCGCCCTCGCCGAGCATCCCGAGCAGGAGGTGCTCGCTGCCGACCTGGCTCGCGCCCATCTGCCGGGCGGCGGTAAAGGAGAGCTGCAACACCCGCTTGACGCTCGGGGTAAAGGTGTAGACCTGGTTGCCGGGCTCCCCGAGGAGCTGCGCGAAGCGTCCGCGCATGCCCTCCACGTCGGCTCCGGCCCGCCGCAGGGCCTCCGCGGCGACGCTCTCACCCAGGACGATGCCCGCCAGCAAGTGGTCCGTCCCGATAGCCGCCGTCCGGGTCGTCCCGGCAGAGGCCTGACGGGCCCGCATCACGGCCTCCTTAGCCTCGTCCGTGAGCGCGTCGAAGATACTTCCGGAGCCCCCCTGACCCTGCTGAACCAGGTTCTGTAACATCTCGAACGGGTCCACACCACCCCCCGGCGCCCCGCCGGAACCCCCGATCATGCCGAGCTGCCGGGCGCACTGCGTGCACAGGTACGCCGTGGCCCGCTGGTCCCCCTGCTGCCGGAACACCTGTACGCTCGCCGGCCGAACCCCGCAATTCTCACAAATCATAAATCTCAAATCCTCCTCGGCTCTGCAACTTATCAATGAAACCCTGCTTGACCCAAATCGCGAGAACCGAATCTGGAAGGTTCGTCTCACATCTGAGTGTGCAGTGCTCATATTTTATTACTGTTGGAAGTTAGATCAAGTGCAGGGGGCCGTGGATGTTCCGGGGGTGGCTCTCGCCGCGGCCGGACCTCTGCCCATGTATAGGCCTGTTGCGGTGCGTGGTAAACTGGAGTTTAGCCATCACGCCGCATAGCAAAGCGCATCGGTTAGCCGTTCCATAAACTCCCGCGGGATTTCTACCGTCTCGGTCTCCAACCCCGACCCGTGAAAACTCTGCTGGCGCTCCGCC
>JACCZN010000199.1 GCA_013695915.1 Rubrobacter sp. | reverse complement strand
CTCGTATAGCTCGCAGCTCCGGCACCCAGCGGCTAGCACCATCGAGGATGCGGGCCAGGCCGGGGGCGTACTCCTCTACTCGCTGCTGCACCCGGTCCGCATGGCGGGGAGAGAGGCTCCGGAGGCCTTGCACCTCTACCCGGTAGCCCCGGAGGTCCTGGCAGTCCGGTCTCACTGCGAGGGAGAGGTCCAGGGACCGGAGCTCCAGGTATAGACTCCTGGCCCGCCGGCGCTGGCGGTTGAGCTCGGCGTAGCTCGTCAACTCCACACCACCTTCCTGGTCGAAATCCTGAAGCGCCAGTTCAGCTCTTCGGGGCAGACGGGCTCGTACCCCGCGGCGAGCATGGCGCCCTTGAAAGCCCCATTGGAGACGTAGAAGCCTCCGGTGCTGGCCTCGAAGGCGTGCTTGATCCCATACGAGGTGCGCTTGTTCGGCGTCTTGCGCGGGGAGATGTACTCGGCGATCCACGAGAGGAGTGCCGTCCTCTCGGCTGCAGAGAGCTCGGCATACTCCGCCGGCGGGTCGAGGTCCCGGTAAGCGAGCATTACGCCGCCGCCTTCCGTCGTGGTCTCACGGTTACGGGATGCTCCGCTACCTGTCCCGGTATCTCCAACATGAAGAGGCCGACCTCCTCGTTGCCCGCTATCACGGAGCCGGGAGCCGGAGGCCACGTGCCGCCGCAGTAGGTCGTGAGGAGCGCCACGAGCTCGCCGCGCCGTGCCCGGACCGCAGCCTGGAGGTCGGGCGACTGGGGTTGAGGGCCCAGGATACGGAGCCGGCCGGCCACGACCGACACGGCGTAGGTCCCTAACCACCAAGACCGGAGGATCTGCACCGCGCTCCTGGAGCTCATATCCACTCCTCGGAGGGATAGCCACCCCAGGTCGTCGAGGGCCTGGTCTATGTCCTTCTGGCGGTCCTTCCACAGCTACGCCGGGCTGTCGGAACTAACGGAACTCACGGACTTTTCTCTACTTGTTGTTCCTTGTGTCTTCTCTCTCTCCTTCTGGCTCATTTCTTTATCCGCAGAACAAGTAGCGTATTCTGCGTTAGTTCCGTTAGTTCCGTTAGCAGCACCAGGGGCGCTGCTACTGCCACCACCACTCCGCGCTTGTGGGTCATCATCCTTGGATTTGAGTCCGATTCCGGTCCAACACCAGGTCATGCGACCCAGAATTGACCGCTGTCCCTCCTCTACGTTCGGCCTTATTCTCCGCAACGCTTTACCGAAAGCCCTCTTATTCATACCGGACCGACCTGCCTTATCGCAGGACGCGTTGTAGGCTTGCGCGAGGGCATCCTTCGAGACATACACCTCGGCGCCTTCGACTGTGTTCTGAGACAGCCATACCGACACCGGGTCGGTCATCTCCCGGAACTCTTCTGCCGCCTCCCTCATGGACGCCGACTCGGTAAAGCCCTTCTCGCGCACCTTTGCGCGGACCTCCAGAGCCTTGTTCAGCACCCCAGAGAGCTCCTGTGGGTCGGCAAGTCTGCTGTCCAGCACCTCTCGCGGCACCTTCTGCTCTTCTGTAAAGCTGGCCTCGAACGGGACTACTAGCCAGCGCCTGAAGAACGCGTGGCTGGCGTCAGAGGCCCTGGGCGCCGAGTTGGCAGAGAAGAGCATCCGGGCATACGGGACAAACTCGAACGACTCCCGGTACTTGTACTCGGCGTTCAGCACGTCGCCGCCGGTAAGGGCCTTGAAGACGCTCGTCTGCGATAAGTGCTCGGAGGGGAGGTCCGGGCAGATGTTGGCGAGCTTACCCACCAGCCTGGAGGCTGCGAACCTATCCGACTCCAGCTTGTGTATGGAGACGCCGGCGACGTTGGTGGATCCCACGAACGCCCCAACAGCCCGGAGGTAGACCGACTTTCCGTTATCACCTTCCCCTATCAGCAGGAGCGCCTTCTGGATCGACCGATCCGGGGTCATGAGATCGGCGATGACCTCGAAGGCGAGCTCCTGAGCGTCTTCCGGGAACGTGGTCCGCACGAACCTCTCCCATTCCGGGCACCGCGCCTCCGAGTCGTACTCGACCGGGAGCTGCACGGGCGAGAGGAAGCCGGTGCTGTGAGGTGCGAGCTCCCGCGTGTTCAGGTCCAGGATTCCGTTCGCCAGGTTCACCCTATCGAGCGGCGGCCGTTCCCAGAGGTCCGGGGCATCTACACGGATGTACTCGACCACCTCGCTCGCGCGGTGTGAGCTCCACTTATCCCAGAGCCCCTGTTGCTCGAGGATGGCCTTGACCTGCTGCTGGATGTAACGCTCGGCGTAGAGCCTGTACACCCCACCTGAATAGCGGTAGAGCTTGCCGCCGGCGTCCTGAGCGAAATGGTTATCCGAGCAGATCACGTCGGCGAGTACCTTCGTCGCCGACAGCTTCTCCGGAGGTATCTCTGAGATTGGATCCGCCTTCGCGCTACCGTTGGAAGAGTTACTAGACTTGCCGCCAGAGGATTTCCCAAAGCGGATGTTCTTCTTGGGATCGATGGTCTCCGTCTGGCGGTCGGCGGCCTTCTGTAGCTCCCACCCCAGCCACGTAGTGTGGCCGCGCTTCTCGGACCACTTCCCCCTTGTGCGGCCGGATCGTTCGGCGACCTCGCCCATAAGCGTTGTGTCGCGCTCGCAGAAGT
>JACCZN010000196.1 GCA_013695915.1 Rubrobacter sp. | reverse complement strand
GCGCCCTCGCCATAGAGGACGTCATCCACCGGGCCGGGTTTCCGGAGGGGGCCTTCCAGACGCTCCTCATAGGCTCCGGTCAGGTGCAGTCCGTGATCGAGGACCCTCACGTGCGGGCGGCGACGCTGACCGGCTCGGTGCCGGCCGGCCAGCAGGTCGGGAGCCGGGCCGGGGAGAAGGTCAAGAAGAGCGTCCTGGAGCTCGGCGGGAGCGACCCCTTTGTAGTGATGCCCTCTGCCGACCTCGACAAGACGGTCGAGACGGCGGTCACGGCACGCACCCTGAACAACGGCCAGTCGTGCATCAACGCCAAGAGGATCATCGTCCACGAGGAGGTCGCCGACGAGTTCGAGCGCCGGTACGCGGAGAGGATGGGCGAGCTCGAGGTGGGCGACCCGATGGAGGAGGGGACGCAGGTCGGGCCTCTGGCCATGCCCTCGCTCCTGGAGGACGTCGAGGGCCAGGTAGACCGGCTGGTAAAGGCCGGAGCCCGCGTTCTGGTGGGCGGCAAGCGGCCGGAGGGGCCGGGCAACTACTACCTCCCGACCGTCCTCACGGACATCCCGAAGGACTCCCCGGCCTACAGAGAGGAGATCTTCGGCCCCGTGGCCTCCTTCTTCCGCGTCGGGGATATAGACGAGGCGATAGAGCTCGCCAACGACACGCCCTTCGGCCTCGGGGCCAGCGCCTGGACTACGGACGAGAATGAGCAGAGCCGCTTCGCGGAGGAGCTAGAGGCCGGGATGGTCTACATAAACCGCATGGTCGAGTCCACCCCCGAGGTCCCCTTCGGCGGCGTAAAGGACTCCGGCTACGGGCGCGAGCTCTCCATCTACGGCATCCGGGAGTTCGTGAACATAAAGACCGTCTGGATCGAGGACCAGCCCTCCGGTTCCGGCGGTGGGGGCGTGGAGTAGCTTCCCACCGGCCCCCGCCGGTCCCCTGCGTGAAAAATCTTGCTGACGCGGGCGCCGGGCCGGGCTATATTAGGCCGCGATGACTAATACCTCACGCAACCCGCTGCCCGGCCCGCACCCTGCGGCACGCTCCGAGCGTGCGGCGCGGGCAGACAGTAGAGGGCTGGCAGGCCCGGAGGAGGACCGCGATGTTCGCTAGGCTCGTGGGTATCAGCGTGGCGTACGGCCTGGGCTTCACGCTCATAAAGTCGCTGTTCCCCACCCCCGTAATATTAATGCTCCTGCACGAAGGCGAGACCACGGAGGGTAACCTCGGTGTGCTCGGCAGCGTCTACATGGCCTCCGGCCTGCTCGGAGGTGTCCTCGGCGGGCTGGTCTTCGGCGGGCTGCTGCTCGGACGGAAGGGCTTCAGGGGCGAGGGATCGGACACCGGGTCCGGGTCCATACCGTCCTCCGCGGCGGGGCTCTCGATGGGTTTCGGGCTCACCCTGAGCCTCGGGCTCGCGCTCATAATAAGCGTCATCTCGACGCTCCTGACCATGGGTGCCTACTACACCGGCATCCTGCCCGGTGGCGGGGTGCTGGACCCCATCGCCGTTATAGAGGCGTCGGAGTTCGCGCCGGGTACCCCGATGCTCGTGGCCTGGGCCTTTGCGCGAGACCTGCTGCCGGCGAGCCTCGCCGGTCTCTTCCTCGCCCCCCTGGGCGCGAACTTCCTCCTGCGGCTGTACTACTACAACCGCCCGGCACCCCAGAGGCCCGAGGAAGAAGCGTACCCCTACGAGGACGAGCAGTAAGACGTTCGAAGGACCGTAGGGGGCGGTCCCCGGTAACTAGAGGATGTCTACGAGGGGTCCGATCTTGCAGTCCGCGAGGTTGAAGCTCTCCTGGCGCCGCGGGGAGCGGACCAGGTACTCCAGGCAGTTGCTCCGGCAGTCGACCTTGCCGCAGGGCACCTCGATCGTACCCAGGTCCTCCACCACCAGCACTACCGGGTCCAGCCCGTTCTCCGGGGCGGCCTCCCTGTAGCGGACGTACTCGCCCTCCTCGAAGTGCGCCTTGCCGTATCGGAACGCGACCATACCTGAATTGTACACTACTCATTTGATTCAGGTCACACGCTCCGGGGACGGCAGCTCCCGAAAAGAGAGGCCCCGCAGCCCCCTGACCGGGCGGCTCCCGTGGTCAGGGGCCTGCGAGCCGTCCGGTCACTCTCCGGAGGTTCTGGTGCCGAAGAGCTTCTGGCGGGACTCCTCGTCCATCTCCTCCACCGGCTGGCGCAGCTCCTTGCCCACGTCGAGCCCCCGCTGCACCGCGGGACGCTCCTGGAGGGTGCGGTACCAGCGGGCGAGGTTCGGGTAGTCGTCGAGGTCCTGGCCCTGGTTCTCGTGGGGGACGAGCCAGGGGAAGACCGCCATGTCCACGATAGAGTACTCGCCCGTGAAGTACTCCCTCTCCGCGAGGTGCCGGTCTATCACCCCGTAGATGCGGGCGGCCTCGTTGGTGTAGCGGTCGTAGGCGTACTGTATCCGCTCCGGGGAGTACTGGCGGAAGTGGTGGGCCTGGCCGAGCATCGGACCGACGGAGCCCATCTGGAACATCAGCCACTGCAGGGCATCGTACCGCCCGCGCGGGTCCTCGGGGTAGAACCTGCCGGTCTTCTCTGCGAGGTAGAGCAGTATAGCCCCCGACTCGAAGACGGAGATGCTCTCGCCGCCCGGCCCCTCGGGGTCCACGATGGCGGGCATCTTGTTGTTCGGGCTTATACGGAGGAACTCCGGCTCGTACTGGTCCCCGTTACCGATGTTGATGGGCACCAGGTCGTATGGAAGCCCCAGTTCCTCCAGGAGTATGGAGACCTTCCACCCGTTCGGCGTCGGCCAGTAGTAGAGGTCTATCGTCTGCGCCATGCGGCATCTCCTTCACCGTTTGCAGGTTACGGTGGCACACGCCACCGGTTACATTGTATTGTCTAACCGGCACCGGGTCCGGTAACAGCAGCCACGACCACCGGAGGAGCTGCGCCGGGAGCTGATGGGAAAGTTCCCCGCGGGCCGTATCGGGGAGCCGGAGGAGGCAGCGAAGCTCGTGGCATTCCTGGCGAGCGACGTGGCGGCCTGGATCACGGGACAGGTCATCCACTCCGAGGTCGGGTTCCTCCGGGCGTGATCGGGGTTATCCTGTAGGCTGGCCGCAAAAGCTTCGGGAGGTGGAGCCGGGACGTGGAGTTCATAAGGAGGGTCTTCGGCCGGGGTGGGGGCGCACCGGATGGCGGCGAGGCTTCCATCCTGAGCCGGGAAGAGTTGGAGAGGATCGGGACCCCGGAAGACCCCCTCGCCGCCTTCGAGGCTGGCATGGAGCGGAGCATCGAGGCCGCGGAGGCCGAGCAGAACGGCGATACCGCGCGCGCCGTGGAGCTCTACGAGAGGAG
>JACCZN010000171.1 GCA_013695915.1 Rubrobacter sp. | reverse complement strand
GGGACTTGGCATGAGGTTGAGCAACTCGTAGACTAGCTTGTGGGCGCGGATCGTTATATTCATGCCTCTCATAGAGGCACATGTTCCGCGCCCTCTTCAAGTCGCTACGCAGGTGCAAGATATGAGTGTACTCACTGGTGATGACGGGCTTCCTGCTCTTCGTACTCTTCCTGGCCCTGAGCCGCTTCGGCAAGATACGCCTGGGGCGAGACGGCGAGCAGCCGGAGTTCCGGACCGTCTCCTGGCTCTCGATGCTCTTCGCCGCCGGGGTGGGGTTGAGCTTCCTCTTCTGGGGGGTCGCTGAGCCCGCCTCCCACTTCGGCGTCCCGCCCTACGGCATGGTCGAGGCCGAGTCTACGGGATCGGCAGAGCTCGGGATGCAGTACACCTTCTACCACTGGGGGCTCCACCCGTGGGCCGTGTACGCCCTCGTAGCGCTCGCCATGGCCTACTTCGGCTTCCGGCGGGGCGGTGGCGGGACCCTGATCAGCTCAGTCCTCCGGCCGCTCCTCGGGGACCGGGTAGACGGCCCGCTGGGAAAGGCCGTGGACATCCTCGCCATCTTCGCCGTCCTTTTCGGGGTCGCCACGGCGCTCGGTATCGGGGCCCTGCAGCTCGGCGGGGGGCTCGGCTACGTCTTCGGACTGCCAGAGAGCTCCACTGTGCAGATCTCGATCATCGGGGTCCTGACGGCGATGTTCCTCATATCCGCTGCAACGGGTCTCTCCCGCGGCATCCTCTACCTGAGCCTCATCAACATGTCCATCGCGGGCCTCCTGGCGCTCTTCGTGCTGGTGGTCGGCCCGACGGGCTTTCTGCTCGGGACCCTCGCGCGCTCGACCGGTGACTACGCCCTCGGGCTCCTGCCGATGAGCTTCCAGTCCACCTCCTTCAGCCCGGCGGAGTGGGCCGAGAACTGGACGCTCTTCTACTGGGCGTGGTGGATCTCCTGGGCCCCGTTCGTCGGCTCGTTTATCGCCCGCATCTCGCGGGGACGCACCATCCGGGAGTTCGTCGCCGGGGTACTCCTGGCACCGACGGCGGTCAGCTTTATCTGGTTCGCCGTCTTCGGCGGCTCGGCCATCTACCAGGACCTCTTCAACGGCGCGAGCATCGCCCAGACCGCACAGGAAGACCTTCCCCGCGCGCTCTTCGACACCCTGGCGGCCCTGCCGCTCGGCGCCGTTACCTCCGTACTCGCTCTGGTGCTCGTCAGCATCTTCTTCGTGACCTCCGGCGACTCGGCAACATTCGTGCTCGGCAGCATGTCGACCGGTGGCTCCGAAGAGCCCGCGACGGGCGTCAAGCTGACCTGGGGCCTCGTCGTGGCGGCCTTCGCGGCCGTGCTCCTCCTGGCCGGTGGCCTCGACGCCCTCCAGACGGCGACCATCACGGCCGCGGTGCCGTTCGCCGGGGTCATAATCTGTATGTGCGTCGCCCTCTACCGGGCACTCTCCGAGGAGGACACCGGGTACACCCCCTCCGAGAGGTCCAGCGGCCGTGAAGAGGTCGAGGAGCGCTTCTCGCAGGAGAGCCGTCGCTCCTAGCGCGGTAACGCAGCCTCAGGTCCAGAGCTCCCGTAGGTTCTCCCAGAGTATGTAGGCCCCGGCGTCCAGAACTGCCGCCACCACTACCGGGTCTTCCGAGCTTTAGGCGAAAAGCTCTCCACGCACCTCCAAACACGCGGTGACGTCCTGCTCACGCAGCTTTGAAGGCATATTGTTACCACTTGACGGCCTCTCCAGCATGTTCAGTAAGCGGTACGCGGCTTGATCCACGCCAATCATCCAAAGTTCGAGAGCCCTGTTCGCCTACGACGTTCCGCTACCCAAAGAGCGGATCGAACTCCTTCGGGAGTTGGCTCTGGACGTCCCTGAGCTCCCCTCCGCTTGCGGCCTCGGAGAGTGCCCCCATTACCGCGCGGGCGTGCTCGGTAGACTCCTTGACGGAGAGGCCCTCGCGTTCCGTAACCCGCCGGTAGAACTCCGCGAGGCCGAAGTCCTCCGCCTCGCTGGATGAGCTGCTGGTGAGAGGGTCCTTGAGCTCCTCGGGAAGCTGGGCGGCCAGGTCGTTTGCCTCCCCGCCGGTGATGCGCTCCCCGAGGGTGGTGAGCGTCGCGTTTATGGCGATCTCCGCCTCGCTCGTGGAGGTGATACCGATGCGGTCCTTTACTCGCTGGACGAATTCTGAGTACTGCAAGCTTCTCTCCTTCTACACTCTCTGACTGCGTTCGCTGCGAGGTCGCTCCTGCACGCCTCCTCCGGGCGCAGCCTCTAAGTCCTCTCCTTCGAGCCTCTGACTTCGACGCGCCGGGGCTCCGAGAGGCCCGCATAGTCCTCTACGGTGATCTCTAGAACCCCGTCTACCAGGCTGGTGTCTATGTTGCTCTCGCTCACGCCGGTGGGGAAGGTCAGGCTCCTGCGGAAGGTACCGGAGCGGCGTTCGGGCGTGTAGTGCTCACCGCCCGTCTGTCGCCCGGCTCTCTGTCCCGAGATGGTTAGCAGGCCATCGGAGAGCGCAAGCTCTACATCCTCCGGCCTTACCCCCGGGAGGTCGACCAGGACCACGAGGTTGTCCTCCTCGGCGAGCACATCCACCTCTGGGGTCCAGGCACTCTCCTGGGATTGTCCTTGCAAGTGTACATCTCCGGGAGCAGGATATCTCATCCAGCTCTGCCTCATGCGGTTGGTCTCGCTCATCGTGTCCATGAATCCCCGAAATGGATTCGTCGCCATCCGTATTCACCCTCCTTACGAGGTCTTCCGCCGTCCTTTACTTTTACTCCCCATCCTGGAAGCACGTATGTGCACCGGGGCTTTTCCAGTAGTATCGGAGCTCGTGTGTTCTGTACTCCTCCGGGTAAGTCTCCGGTGCCCTACGCCCATCGTTCCCGCTAGGCTTCGGAGGTCTCCCGCTGGGATCTGCCTTCGAACCAGGCGCGCCCCCGGCCCATGAGGCGCTCCATGAAACACCGGCGGCTCATGCAGGCGGCTTCATCAAGCCTCTCGCCCTCCGCC
>JACCZN010000165.1 GCA_013695915.1 Rubrobacter sp. | reverse complement strand
CGGACGTGGTGCTCTACGAGACGGTCGGGGTCGGGCAGGGAGAGGTCGAGGTCGCCTCGGTCGCGGAGACGGTGGTCCTGGCGCTGCAGCCCGGGGCCGGGGACGCGGTGCAGGCCCTGAAGGCCGGGGTGATGGAGGTTGCGGACGTGATCTGCGTGAACAAGGCCGACCACCCGCAGGCCCGCGGGACGGCCTCCGAGGCCCGGTCGGTGCTCGAGATCGGGCACGAGCTAGACCCCGACGCCCCGATGCCGCAGATAATAATGACCCGGGGAGATACCGGGGAGGGGGTGAACGAGCTACGGGAGGCCGTCGAGGAGCACAGGGGCCGTCTCGCCGAGAGCGGCGGGCTTCGCAGGCGGCAGATGGAGTCCATAAAGGACTTCATGCTCTCCTGGACCCGCGCCAGGCTCGAGGACCGGGCGCGCGGCCGGCTCGACCGGGACGACGAGGACCTCGTAGATAGGGTCCACCGCCGCGAGCTGGACCCCATCTCCGCCGCCGAAGCCCTCTACAGGGAGGTCTAGTGTGGAGCCTCCGCCGCAGCGCATTGTGAGCCTGGTACCGAGCCTGACCGAGGCGCTCTTCGCCTTCGGGGCCGGGGAGCGCGTGGTCGGCTGTACCCGGTACTGCACCCAGCCGCCGCGCTCCGTCGGGCGGCTCGTGAAGGTCGGCGGCACCAAGAAGGTCTCCGTGGAGCGGGTGCTGGATCTTGAGGCCGACCTGGTGGTCGCCGTGCGGGAGGAGAACCCCCGCGAGGAGGTGGAGCGGCTCCGGGAGGCCGGGGTGCCGATCCTCCTCGGGGAGCCGGGGGATGTAGCCGGGGCCGTGGCGTTCCTCCGGGAGCTCGCTGACCGTGTGGGGGCGCCGGAGACGGAGAGGGTGCTGGGGCCGGTAGAGCGGGTGGTCGGCAGGCTGCGGGCGGAGACGGGAGCCGAGCCGAAGGTCTTCGTCCCGATCTGGAAAGACCCGTATATGAGCGTGGGCTCCGACACCTATGCCCACGACGTGCTCCGCCTCTGCGGCGGGGAGAACGTCTTCGGCGGCTCTCTGCGCTACCCGGCGGTGACGCTGGAGGAGGTAGAGGGTGCCGGGCCGGAGGTCGTACTGCTCCCGGACGAGCCCTACCCGTTCTCCGCCGTGGACCTCCCGGAGTTCTACGCCCTGGACGTCCCCGCCGCCCGCTCGGACCGCGTACACCTCGTGGACGGCAAGCTCCTCACGTGGTACGGCCCCAGGATGGCGGGGAGCCTCGCGCAACTCTCGGCTCTCCTGAAGGTCTAGCGCCTCATCGTGTCCCGCCTCCCGGGTCCTCATGGCCGTTGGAGTCTGGATGGCCGCGGCGGATTCCGTATCCGCGGAGAATTCGGGTGGCCCTGAGCCTGTACAGGGCAGACTTGGTGACTAAAATATGGTCGTATGGCATACGTCCTCCACGCCAACTGGATACCCGCGGGCACGCCCGGCGAGGGCGCCGTGCTGTTCTGGGCGGAGATTTCGCCGGAGGCCGGGAAGCGGCGCGGCCCGGAGGACCACCCCTTCTGTGCCGACGCCGCGGCTTTGCGGACCCTGCTGGGTCGAGATGAGGTGCGGGAGGAGGCGTTCGACCTGCTGCTGCCCGGTGATGAGGAAGGGCCGTTCCCGTCGTCGTTGCAGTCCGCCGAGCCGGACGTTACGGACGGGGAGGGCGAGCGGGCCTTGCGGCGCTGGCGGATCGCCGGGTTGCGGCTGGGACCGGCCGAGGCCGTTACGGTACTTGTGGAATGGTTGGAGGCCGAGCGCGTACCACCGGACGTTCGCCTCGGCGACTCGGTGCGCTACTGGCAGCGCGCGGCGCAGCTCGCTCTGGAGGCGCTGGCTCAGCAACGCCTGGTCCCCGGCGTGGAGCGTTCCGGAGATGAGGTATATGCCCGCTGGCAACCGCTCCTCGACGGTCACCGCCTGGACCGGCTAGCCGAGGCCCTGCCGCCGGTGTGCCGGGCCGCTGCGGAGGGGAGTCCGGGCCCCGGGACGTTGCTGCGAACCTTTCTGGAGGAGACGTGCGACGCGCTGGCCCGGTCGTGGACCTCGACGCCCGGGCCGTTACGGGACACCTCCGTGCTGGACGCGTCACAGCCGGGATCCGAGCCGGGCTCGCGCTGGGCGCGGGCGCTGTTCGGCCCGCCGAGGCCTATCGCCGGCTCACAGGCGCAGCTAGAGAGCCTCGAGCGCAGCCACGGGCTCTGGCTGCGCAACCTGAAGCTCGCGGGTGACGAGCACTTCCGGGTGGCCCTGCGGCTCTCGGCGCCCGAGCGGGAGGAGGAGCCGTGGCTGCTGGATTTCCTGCTGCAGGCGCGGGACGACCCGAGCCTGCTGGTCGGGGCCGGTGAGGTCTGGCAGGCCGGAGAGTCGACGCTGGGGCTCCGCCGTCTCAAGGCTCCCCAGGAGAAGCTCCTCGCCGGGCTCGGATACGCCGCCCGGTTCTTCGAGCCGCTGGAGCGCGCGCTGGAGGGCTCGACGCCTACGGAGGTGGAGCTCTCTTCCGAGGAGGCCTTCGGCTTCCTGCGCGACTGCGCGCCCCTGCTCGAAGAGAGCGGCTTCGGCGTGCTGGTGCCGCCCTGGTGGAACCGTTCGGGTGCTCGTCTGGGGCTTCGGGGGCGCGTCTCTCCGAAGGGGTCGGCCTCGGAAGGGGTGGCTCAGGGTATGATGAGCCTGGACGGGCTAATGAGCTACCGTTGGGAGCTGGCTCTGGGCAGCGAGTCCTTGAGCAGGGAGGAGTTCGAGGCGCTCGTTGCGCACAAGTCGCCGTTGGTGCGGTTCCGGGGCGAGTGGGTCAGGCTCGACCCCGAGCAGGTCGAGGCGGCGCTGCGGTTCTTCTCCAAACAGGAGAGTGAGGGTGAGATATCGGCTCCCGAGGCCCTGCGGCTGGGGGCGGGCGGCCTCCAAGAGGCGGAGGGTCTCGAGGTCGAGGACGTGGCCTTCGAGGGTGGCTTGAACGAGTGGTTCGAACGCGTAAGCGGCGAGCGGACCCTGGAGCTACGGCCGCCACCGGCTGCCCTTCGCGCCGAGCTGCGCCCGTACCAGCAGGTAGGCTACTCCTGGCTGGAGTTCCTGCGCGAGGCCGGGCTGGGCGCCTGTCTGGCCGACGATATGGGACTCGGCAAGACTATCCAGACCCTCGCCCTCTTGAGCCGGGACCAGGAACAGGGCCGGTTGCGGGGACCGGTGCTCCTCGTGTGCCCCACCTCCGTCGTGAGCAACTGGCAGAGAGAGGCCGAGCGGTTTACCCCGGGGCTGAGGGTCCTCCTGCACCAGGGGTCAGACCGGCTGCGGGGCGAGGAGTTCGCCGGAGAGCTGGAGCAGACCGACCTGGTCGTTACCAGCTACGCCCTGATCCGGCGCGACGCCGAGTTGCTACAGGGCGTCGAGTGGTACGGCGTGATCCTGGACGAGGCGCAGAACGTCAAGAACCCGGAAGCCAAGCAGACGAAGCTCGTATACCAGATACCCGCCGGGTTCCGCATCGCGCTCACCGGCACGCCGGTCGAGAACCGCCTGGGGGAGTTGTGGTCGATCATGCGCTTCCTCAACCCGGGGTACCTGGGCTCCCAGAGGGAGTTCCGCCGCAGCTTCGCGCTGCCCATCGAGCGTGAGGGGGACGAGGAGGCGAAGCGGCGCCTGCGCAGGCTGACCTCGCCTCTGGTCCTGCGGCGTTTGAAGTCCGACCCCAAAGTTATCCAGGACCTGCCCGACAAGCAGGAGAGCAAGGTGTACTGCCAGCTAGGTGAAGAGCAGGCCAGCCTCTACGAGGCGGTCGTCCAGGACGCTATGGCGGACCTTGCCGACAGCGAGGGCATCCAGCGAAAGGGGCTCGTGCTGAGCATGCTGACGAGGCTAAAGCAGATCTGTAACCACCCGGCGCAGTTCCTGCACGAGGCCTCCACCCCGGAGGCAAACGGCGCGGCGCGGCGCAGCGGGAAGCTGGTCCGGCTTCTTGAGCTGCTAGAGGAGGTCACCAGCGTCGGCGACCGAGCCCTGATCTTCACCCAGTACCGTGAGATGGGGGAGATGCTACAGAGCGTGCTACGCGAACACCTCGGTGCGGGCATGCAGTTCGTCCACGGCGGAACACCCGCCAAGAAGCGCACCGAGATGGTTCGCCGGTTCCAGGAGGACGAGGATGGACCGGCTCTCTTCATCCTGTCCTTGAAGGCCGGTGGCACGGGCCTCAACCTCACCCGGGCCAACCACGTCTTCCATTTTGACCGCTGGTGGAACCCCGCCGTCGAGAACCAGGCGACCGACCGTGCCTTCCGCATCGGACAGAAGCGCAACGTCCAGGTGCACAAGTTCGTCTGCGTGGGCACGCTGGAGGAGAAGATAGACGAGATGATCGAGCAGAAGAAGACCCTTGCCGAGAGCGTGGTGGGCGCGGACGAGAGCTGGCTGACCGAGTTCTCCGACCGGGACCTGCGTGAGATGGTGAAGCTCCGGCGGGAGGTAATGGCGTGAGCCGCTACAGCGACCACGAGTGGTACCCGGAGTCCCGCCCAATTAGCACGGACCAGGGGCTGAAGGCCAAAAGCAAGCGCGGCGGCTTCGCCGAGAGCTGGTGGGCTACGCGCTGGATCGGCGCACTCGAGCACCTCCTCGACGCGGGCCGTCTCAGGCGAGGTAAACGCTACGCCCGGCAGGGTCAGGTCCTCTCTATCGAAGAGCGGACCGGGGGCGTGGCGGCTACGGTGCAGGGCTCGCGCTCCAAGGCCTACCGCGTGGACATCGAGCTCGAGCCCATAGACGACGCCGGGTGGGAGCAGGTGATCGAGGTGCTCTCCGGACGCGCGCTCTTCGCGGCCCGGCTCCTGGCCGGTGAGATGCCAGAGGAGATCGAGGAGGCCTTCGGCGCCGCCGGTGTCAACCTCTTTCCCGCCCGGAGAGGCGAGCTCCGGACGAGCTGTACCTGCCCGGACCCGGCCGAGGTCTGCAAGCACACGGCGGCGGTGCACTACATCCTCGGCGAACGCTTCGACGAGGACCCCTTCCTGCTCTTCCGGCTGCGCGGGCGCACGGCGGAGGGACTGATCTCGACCCTCCGCGCGCGGCGCGGCGAGGAGGACGGCGAGGTTGCAGAGCCCGACCAGACCGCGCCCCCGCTCGAAGAAGAGGTGAGTCGTTTCTGGGAGGCAGGTCCCGCGCTCGACACCATAAACGTCGCCATCAAACCGCCCGCAGTGCAGCTCTCGGTCTTGCGCCGCCTGGGCACCGCCGGCTTCGTCGGCGAGGACCTCCAGAGCCTGCTCGCGCCCCCCTACGAGGCTATCTCCGGGGCGGCGCTGGAGATGGCGCTCGGGGAGGAAGAGATACCGGACGAGGAAGAGGCGTGAGGCTCCGGGAAACGCTGCAAGGATACACTGTAGCCCGCCTCAAGGAGCTCGTCCGCGTCTGTGGAGGCCCCGGACCCGAGGGGAACCGCAAGGAGCAGCTGGTACGGTACCTCTTCGAGCGGCTCACCGATACGGGTTCGCTCGCGGAGCTGTGGCAAGACCTGGACCCTCTCTCAAAGAAGGCGGTGGCCGCCGCGTACCATGGCGGAGGTACGTTCAACGAGGAGGCTTTCGCGGCCCAGTACGGTGAGGTGCCCGGCCGCCGGGGAGCCGACGTACTACACGATTTCGGAGGCGGGATCCAGGTCGTGTACGGTTACAGACGCGAGTCCCAGCCCCTGGACCTGTTCATTCACGGCAATCGGTTGCCGCGGGAGCTGGTGGAGCTTCTTGCCCCCTTCGTGCCGCCGCCAGAGAAGTTCCGGCCCAAAGGGCTCGAAAGAGCGCCCGACGCGGTAGAGATAAACGGCAAGAAGCTCCCGCTCTGGCAAGCCGACACCGAAGAGGCCGGGTTGCACGACCTTGCAGCCTACCTGAGGTTGTACGCGCGGGACGAACTCAGCTATAGCAGCTCTTCCGACCGGATGACCGCGACCGGGGCCAGGACCCTGCTGCGCAACCTGCTCGACGGCGACTTCCTGCCCCATTCGGAGCGCGTCAAACCCGCGGATACCATCCGTCCCTCTGGCCTGGACCACTTTGTAAGGCGTTCCGGGCTCGCTTACTACCATCGCGGCCGCCGCAAGCTGAGCGATGGGGGAGAGGCGCTGCTGCGGCACCAGGACGCCGAGGCGCTACTCGACGCCTTCGAGACCTGGGCGGCCGAGAGTAGCTTCGACGAGCTTGGCCGCATCAAGTCCGTCAAGGGGCAGAACGCCCAGCGGACCTTTCTGACCCCGCCCGCCGAACGGCGAGAGGCCATTATCGAGGCTCTATCGTGGTGTCCGGCGGGGGTCTGGATCCCCGTCGGGGAGTTCTACCGCGCGCTCCTGGTCTGGGAGTTCGACATCGAGCTGGACCACGGCTACGAAAGTTACCTGTCCATAGAAGACCCTCTCTACGGCCGCATCTACTACGCCGAGGCGGAGGGACAGGCCCTGATCGAGACCCTGTACATGGGCGCCGTGCTCATGGAATCCCTCGGCAGCATCGGCGCGCTGGACGTACTGTACCTGCCGCCCGGGGAGATCGGGCCCGGCTCCAAAAAGATACGCTACAGCCTGTACGATGGGCTCTCCTACTTCCGGGTCAACCCGCTGGGAGCATACCTGCTGGGCCAGGCCCACGAGTACGTCCCTTCCCGGCCCCTCGACGCCCCGCTCTTCACCGTAGACCCCACGCTCCTCCTTACGCTGAAAGACCCGGGCTCTCTAACCCCGAACCTGCGCGACCAGCTCCAACAGGTCTCCGTAGAAGAGGA
>JACCZN010000162.1 GCA_013695915.1 Rubrobacter sp. | reverse complement strand
CCGTGTACGTGCTCGTGTCCGGTGTGTATGTTCTCGGTCATCTCTTCGTTCCTTTCTCTCTGTCCTTTTGCCGTTGGTCCTCACTCGCATGAGCCTCGTGGTTCGCGTGGGAGAGGACGTTCAGGATCAAGTCCTCCACGTGCTCGTCGGCCAGCGAGTAGTAGACGTGCTTGCCTTCGCGCCGACCGCTCACGAGCCCCTCTCCCCGCAACACCCGCAGCCGCTGGGAGATGGTAGACATCCCCTCGCCGGTTACCGCAGCTATCTCCGTGACGCACATCTCCCCGTGACGGAGCAACTCCAGCAGCCGGAGCCGCGCGTCGTCGCCGACCGCCCGCAACATCCGCGTGGCGCGCTCGAAAGAGCCGTCGCTAAACCTCGACGACCCCCCAGAACGCCGCGCGTGATCCTCCTCCCGGCACCCGGGCTCGGGGACCTCCGGCCCATCCGTGAACGTTGTTCGTTTCAACATATGATGAAATGATAAACCATGTGGTGGGATTTGCGCAAGGGGTTGCGGGAGAATTTTCGGCGATGGGCTGGGGGGAGGTACGGGTTTACTGCGGCTTACCGGCTATGGGGGCATCTTTCATGGGCCGTCGGCGGGCGGCCCGGAGCACGGAGGCCATGACGAAGAACGCGGTGCAGGCGAGGACGATGGCGGCGCCGGAGGAGACGTTCAGGTAGTAGGAGGCGTAGAGGCCCGCGATGCCGGAGAGGGCGGCTACGACGCTGGCTATCAGCATCATGCGCGGGAGGCTTGTGGTCAGCAGAGAGGCGGCGGCTGCGGGTGTGATCAGGAGCGCGCTGATAAGCACCACCCCGACGGCCTGTATCCCCGCGACCACCGTGAGCGCGAGCAGCAGCAGGAGCCCGTAGCGCACCCGGTCGGCGCTCAGGCCGATTGACCGGGCCTGCGTGGGGTCGAAGGAGGTGAGCTCGAGCTCCTTGTGGAACATGGCCAGGAGCAGTACGACGAACCCTGCGAGACCGCCGATCAAGAGGAGGTCCGCCCGGGTTACGCCGAGGATGTTCCCGAAGAGCATGTGGGAGAAGTCCCGGAAGGAGTTGGTGAGGCTCATGAGCAGGATGCCGAGCGCGAACATCCCCGTGAAGCAGATGCCGATGGCCGTGTCCTCCCGCAGCGTCTCCCGGCGCGAGAGCCAGCCGATGCCCAGCGAGGTAATGAACCCGGCGACCACCGCGCCCAGGAGCAGGTTCAGGCCCAGCATGTAGGCCGCCACGAGCCCCGGCAGGACCGTGTGGGCCAGCGCGTCCCCTATAAAAGCCATGCTGCGGAGCACGACGTAGACCCCGAGGACCGCGCAGGAGACGCCTATCAGCACGGCGGCCACGAAGCCCGTCTGCATGAAGGCGTACTGGAGCGGCTTCGTCAGGAGCTCTATCAGTGAGCCCACGCGGCCTCGCGGCCAACGCGGAGCCCAACGAACGCGCCGGGCTCGGGCTCCGCCTCGCGGCCGTCCCTCAGGTACAGGGCCCCGTCGAACTCCGAGGCCAGGCTATCGAGGTCGTGGGTGGCGACCATTATGGTCTTGCCAGTTCTCTGCAGCCCGGAGAGCACCTCGGAGATAATGGCGCGGGTCTCCGCGTCCACCGCGTTCAGCGGCTCGTCCAGGAGCAACAGGTCGGCCTCCCCCACCAGGGCCCGGGCCAGGAGCGCCCGCTGCTGCTGGCCGCCGGAGAGCTGCCCGATCTGGCGGCGTTCCAGGGGACGGAGGCCGAGGCGCTCTATCGCGTGGTCCACGGCAGCGCGGTCCCGGGCGCCGGGCCGCCGGAGCCAGCCCAGGTGTACGTAGCGCCCGGTCATCACGAGCTTGCGGAGGTTTATAGGGAACCTCCAGTCCACCTCGCCGCGCTGGGGCAGGTACGCTACCCGGTGGTGGCACGCGCCGACCGGGTTCCCGAAGACCCGGACCTCCCCGGACTCCTCCTGCAAGAGACCGGCCACCAGCTTCAAGAGCGTGGACTTGCCGGCGCCGTTCGGCCCCACCAGCGCCACCCGGGCCCCGGCGGGCACGCGCAAGCTCACCTCCGAGAGCGCCGGCTCCTCGGTGCCGGGGTGCCAGGCGCTGACGGAGCGGACCGAGAGAGCCGGGGCACCGGGGACCGGATCCGCGTGCCGCCGGTGACCGTACGGGAAGAGCGGGTGCTTCACCCGGAGAGCGACCCCGCCATCGTCGACGCGTTGTAGCGCATCATGTCTACATAGGTTCCGGCCTCGCCGCCCGGCTCGCCGAGCGCGTCCGTGTACAGCGGCGGCGCGACCTCCACGCCGGCCTCCGCGGCTACCTGCTCCATGATAGCCGGGTTCGAGACGTTCTCCGGGAAGATGGCCGGTACGCCGGTCTCCTGTACCTCCTGCGCCAGCGCGGCCGTCTCGCCCGCCGAGGGATCGGAAGCCTCCGTGGAGACAGAGCCCAGCCCCGTGCCGATGACCTCCATACCGTAGCGGTCGGCGAAGTACCCGAAGGTGTCGTGAGCCGTCACGAGTCCCCGCTGCCCCTCCGGGATGGACTCTATCGTCTCCCGGACCTCGGAGTCGAGGTCCTCGAGCTCGGAGATGTACTCCTCGGCCCTGGCCTCGTAGGCGTCCGAGTTCTCCGGGTCGGCCTCCGCGAGCGCGTCGCGGACCGACTCGACCATCGCCACCGCATACTCCGCATCGTGCCAGACGTGCGGGTCGAACTCCCCGTGGTCGTGGCCGTTGGCATGCTCCTCTTCACCGTGGTCGTCGCCGTGCTCATCCTCGTCCTCGTGAGCGTGCTCGTCCTCGTCTTCGTGGGCGTGGTCGTCCGAGTGTCCTTCTTCGCCGTGGTCGTCCTCGTGGGCGTGGTCCTCTTCGCCGTTACCGTGATCATGGCCGTGGTCGTGGCCCTCGTCGGCGGTCAGGAGTTCAATGTCGTCGTCCTCGCCGGCGGCTACCCGCTGGGCTTCGGATTGCGAGGACTCGTAGAGGTCGTCTATCCAGGGCTCGAGCTCCAGGCCGTTCTCGAAGAGCACGTCGGCCTCGGAGATCTCTGCCGTCAACGACGGGCTCGGGTCGAAGTTGTGTACGTCCTCGTCGGGACCGACGAGGGTCGTGAGCTCGACCTCCTCCCCGCCGACGTTCTCCACCAGGTCCCCGAGCACGCTGAAGGTGGCGACCGCCCTCAGGCCACCCTCCCCGCCCTCATCCCCGGCGTCCGCGGGCTCCCCGGAGTCCTGTCCCCCGCAGGCAGCCGCGATCAGCAACACGGACAATAGAAGCGCCGGCGGCGCGGACCGGTACGGCTTCAACCTCTCCAACACGCTATCTCCTCTATATCTCGAAGGACCCACTACTATCGCCCGGGCCTGAAGGCCCGCCGGTCCTGGACACGGTCCGGCTCCGCTGCCCGGCAGGGGGCACATCCCCCGCCGTTCCGGACCCACTGCACTATCATCAGCTCCCTCTCGGAGAGCGGATGCCCGAGCATCTCCTTGAGGAGCGCGTCGTCCACCCGCTCCCGCATCCTCTCCGTGTCGAGCCTGCTCTCCCGGTACGTCTGCGCTTCGATGCTCTCGTCCCTCCTCTATCGCCGGTCACTTACAGAAGCTACTGCTACGGGGCCTCGAAGACCGTCACGGTGCCGTCGCTACCACCGACCGCGATCCGCTTGTCCCCGGGGGCCCAGGCTAGCCGGGCGACGCCGGTGTCGAGGGCCTGGAGAGCCACCGCTCCGCTCCGTCCACCGGGCTCCCAGACGGCCACGAGGCCGTCCTCGCCTCCGGAGAGGAGCCGTGGCCCGCGGAGGCCGAAGGCGAGGTCGTTTACGGCGTCCTCGTGGGCCTCGAACGCGAGCGGCTGCGAGCCGGCCGGTCCCTTGCCGGAGCAGTCCCACACGGTGACTGCCGGGCCGCCGCCGGTCGCCAGGTACCGGCTCGTGGTGTTCCAGGAGAGCTCGCGCACCTTTGTCGGGTAGCCGTACATCTGGAGGTCGTGTCCGGTCTTCGAGATCCAGAAGTGAACGGTCGAGTCCTGGTCACCGGTGGCTATGAACTTGCCGTTCGGGCTCCAGGCGGCGACCAGTGAAGAGCCCTTCCACTCGAAGCGGCGGGCGGGCTCGGGGCTACCAGGTTTCCAGAGCGTGAGACCACCGTAGGCCGTGGTGGCAAGCTCCCTGGAAGAGTCCGGCCGCCACTGCACATCCGTGATGGTGCTCTGCTGGTCGCGGGACTCCCAGAGGAGCGTGCCGTCGGGCTTCCACAGCCGCAGCCGGCGCCCGGCGGCGGAGACCAGGTAGCGGCCGTCCGGGCTCCAGGCGGCCTTCTCTACCCAGGCGCTGCCGCCATTGAGCTCCTGGCTCCCTCCGGTGCCCGTCATGCTCCAGAGGCGAACCTTGCCGTCCTGTCCGGCGCTGGCGAGCAGCCTCCCGTCGGGGCTCCACGAGAGCGCCGTGGTGCCAGACCCGTGCCCGGAGAGCTCGTGCCGCCGCTCCCCGGAGGCGGCGTCGAAGACCGTGACGGGGCCCTCTATCCCGGAGACGGCGACCTGCTTGCCGTCCGGCGACCAGACGAGGCCGCTCGCGTAGCTGCCGACGTCCCCGGTCCAGACCCTCGCCAGAGAGACGGGCTTTCCGGCTCTACCGGTGCCGGTCCTCACGCGAGACAACCGCGGAATCCCTCGTTCAGCTCGTCGCGGTCGAGGTTGCGTCCGATAAAGATGAGCGTGTTGCTGCGCTCCTCCTCGCCCCACGGACGGTCCGGGCGGCCGTCGAAGAGCATGTGGACGCCCTGAAAGACGAACCTCTCCTCCTCGCCCCTTATGCTGAGGATACCCTTCATGCGGAAGATGTCGGGGCCCTTGTTCGCCAGGAGGTCGCCGAGCCACGCGTTGAGCCTGTCCGGGTCGAGGTCCCCCGGCACGGTGATGCCGACGGAGGTCACCTCCTCGTCGTGCTCGTGGTCCGGCTTGTACTCCACGGCCCGGACCGGCGGCACCTCGCCCGCCGCACCCCTCAGCCCGGCCCCGAACTCCTCCGGGCAGTGCTCGGTGAACAGGGCGTAGAGGCCGCTCTCTTCCACCGGCACCGGGAACCGCCGCTCCTCTGTACCGAGCTCGAGCCGGTTCAACCGCCCGCCGGCGGGGAGACCGTCCCCAGCAGCCAACACCCGCTCCTCGCCGGAGAAGGCGAGCACGGCGTTCTCCCGCACGGCCTCCAGCGCCTCTGACGAGTCCCCGGCGACCGGCAGCAGCACGACGCCCATGGAGGGGTCCGGACCTTCGCCGACCACGAGCTCGTAGGTCCCGGGCTGAAGGTCGTAGACGCCGGACCACTCGAAGGGGTACTCTGGCTCCATGAACTTCGGGTCCAGGTCGAGTGCCCGGTCGAGGTCGAAGCCGCCGACCCCGAGGATGCTCTCCATCTCCACCGCCGCGTCCTTTGTGCGGTATATCTTCGCGGCGGCGTTCATGTTCCGGATCCGCCCCTCGAGCCCCGCGAGCTTCTCCTCGTCCACGAGGTCCACCTTGTTCAGGAGTAGCACGTCGGCGAAGGCGATCTGCTCTCTCACCTCGTCGGAGTCGTCGATGTGCTGGTCGACGTGCCCAGCGTCGACCACGGTGACGATGGCGTCGAGCTCCAGCTTCTGCTGCATCTCGTCGTCCATAAAGAAGGTCTGCGCCACCGGACCGGGGTCCGCCATGCCCGTGGTCTCCAGCAGGATGTAGTCGAACTTGTCCCGGCGCTTCATGAGGCTACCGAGGATGCGGATCAAATCCCCCCGCACCGTGCAGCAGATGCACCCGTTGTTCATCTCGAAGACCTCTTCGTCGGCCCCGATAACGAGGTCCTGGTCCACCCCGACCTCTCCGAACTCGTTCTCGATAACGGCTATGCGCTTGCCATGGTTCTCCGTCAACACCCGGTTCAAGAGCGTGGTCTTCCCCGCCCCGAGAAACCCGGTGAGCACGGTTACGGGGACCCGGTTGTCCGTAGCAGTATCCAATCTCTACTCTCCTCGTGTCCTGGCTTTGACTACAATCGGTCGATACCGGTAAGCGTCAGAGGGTTATGAGAGGGTTATGACCTGATCCGGCGGATCTGTCGCGAGCGCGCTGTAGAGGTCCGGGAAACACCCGACCTTCACCCCGGCTACCGTGCCTCTGGTCCGGCAATTGCGAGGCTCACCCTCTGCCAGGCCCCGCTCCAACGCGCACTGGTCGCAGAGCATCAGCATGATGCCCTGCTCCTCCGCCACCTTCGAGAGCCGCTCGCCCGTCGGATCCCCCTCCCGTAATAAGAAGGTGTTATCGTCGAAGAAGAACATCCTCGCCACCTCGACCCCGTGATCCCCATCCTCCAACTGCGGCAGGATCATCTTGCCGAGCTTGTAGCTCGCAGTGTGCCCCGAAGTGCTGAAAACGTACGCTACCTTCATCCAACCCCTCTCTCCCGGTCTTTCCTGCTCTCCCGCACCTCCCTGGCAGAGAGCGGCCCGAACCCCGCAACCGGCACGAGCCACCCCTCCAGAGCCTCTCTAACCGCCATCTCCGTCTGCCTCTATCCAGAGGCGCCCCGGATCAGATGATACTATGCTATCAGTAACTTTGAAACCACTTTATCAGTAACCGCTTCGGAGGGGCTACCGGCGCTGTTCACTCGGGCCCGGGTGGTCGTTCTTCGGGTTCCCGGATGGCTCGAGGGTTACACCTGGTGTCCTGAAGGTATTGCAGCCCACAGATCATCAGCGTAACCTCCTGTTTATCTATCGGACTGTTGTAGAGCACATGAGCAGGGAGGGCACTAACATGGACGATCTATCCCGATTCTGCTG
>JACCZN010000050.1 GCA_013695915.1 Rubrobacter sp. | reverse complement strand
GTCCGCACGAACACGGTCGGCTTACCTATAACGGCTCCCTCGCCCTGCACGGTGGGGCCGAAGACCTCCGACACCGTTATGGTATCCCGGCTCACCGGTGGCCCTCCGGCCGGTACTCGGCCCAGGTCTTGGGGGTCTCGCTGATGCGCACCGCTGCGACCTCGGGCCACAGGCCGCTCGCGAAGTCGTAGAGGAAGCGGGCGATGTTCTCCGCGGTCGTGGGGCCCGGCACGACGTCGTTCAGGTGGCGGTGGTCGAGCTTCCCGTCTATGAAGTCCTTCAGGGCCCCGAGCTCGCCGTAGTCGCGCACGAAGCCGTTCTCGTCGAGCCCGGGGCTCTCCAGGACCACCTCGACGATGTAGTTGTGGCCGTGCAAGGGGTGGCATTTATGTTCCGGTGGGAGGTAGTCCAGGCTGTGGCTGGCGGAGAACTCGAACTGCTTGGTTATCCTGTACACGGTGCTAGCCTCCGTAGACCGTCGGATCCGGGACGCCCGCGAGCTCGAAGGCCTCCTTGCGCTCGGTGCAGGTGCCGCACAGGCCGCAGTGGACCTCCCCGCCCTCGTAGCAGCTCCAGGTGTCGGCATAGGGCACCCCCAGAGAGGCACCCACCTCTACTATCTCGGCCTTCGTCTTGTGGACGAACGGGGCGTAGAGCCCGAGGGAGGGGTCTCCGAAGCCCTCGACGGCCTTGCGCTGCATCGCCTCGAATGCCTCGATGAACTCCGGGCGGCAGTCGGGGTAGACATAGTGGTCCCCGGCGTGCACCGCGGCGGCTACTACGGTGGCATCTTCGGCTACGGCGACGCCGTAGGCCACGGAGAGCATGATGGCGTTGCGGTTGGGGACTACCGTTACGGCCATGTTGGAGGCGGCGTAGTGGCCGTGGGGCACGGCGATGTCGTCGGTGAGGGCGGACCCGCCGAGCATCCGTCCGACGCTCCTGAGGTCCGCCACGTCGAAGTCCGCCCCGAGCCGGTCCGCGCAGAGCTTCGCGTACTCCAGCTCCTTTACGTGGCGCTGGCCGTAGTCCACGGCGACGAGGCGCAACTCGTAACCCTCCCGGGCCAGCAGGTGCGCGAGCGTCACGGAGTCCATCCCACCGCTCACTATGGCTACCGCTCTCCTGTTCCGCGTCTCTTCCGTGTTACCGCCTATCCTCTCGGAACGTCTCGGGGGACCGCCGCGTGACAGCCCCGGGCTCTGACCCTATTCTACGAGTTGTGCCGGGAGCGTTCACGGTTTCCAGGAGATCCAGAACCCCGTCAGCTCCGCGCCGGCCCGAAGGGAGGTCCATGTACCGGGCTGCGGAAGACGCCCCGGGGAAGCTCGGCGTCTTTGTCTACGGGACGCTCAAGCACGGGCTCCGGAACCACGACCGGTTCTGCGGCGGCTACCTCCGCGTGGAGGAGGCCACGGTCTGCGGCAGGCTCTACGACCTCCCCGCCGGTTTCCCGGCGCTCGTGGTACCGGAAGAGAACATCGCCGCCACCGGCAGCGCGGACCCGGCCGGCGACGCCGCGCTCCAGGCCCGGATGAACGCCGCCTCCCCGCGAGCACAGCAGCCTCCGGCCGGAGGCTGGGACACCGTCCGAGGCGAGTACTTCGTGTTCGGCGACCCGGCGCGGCGGTTGCCCGCGTTGGACCTCCTGGAAGGCTTCGCGCCGGGAGAGACCGGCCTCTACCAGCGAGCCCTCGTTCCCGTCGGTCTACCGGCCCGCGACACCGGCCTGTTCGCCTGGGCCTACACCCGGCGGACGGAAGAAGGCCGGTACCTGCCCGGCGGGCAGTGGCCCCCGGCCACCGGCTGAGCCTCGCGTCCCGGCACGGGTTCCCGTCGCTTCGAGGCGGGTGCGGGGCTAACCCTCGCCGGGCCTGCGCCGGACCCTGGCTCCGCTCTCGGGAGCGCCCTTCGGTGCGGGCGTCTCGGTGCTGGTACGGCGGATCACGCGCACCTTCCCCGGCTCCTCGGGGACGGCGGTCTCCTCGGCTCCCTCCGTGCGCGCCTCCTCGATCCCGGAACCGCCGGTGGGAGCGGTGCCGTCCGGCTCCGTCTCGGCTACAGGTTCGTCCTTACCGGAGCTCCGGTATCCTTCGGCCGGAGACATCTGTAGCGTCTGGGCCGGATCGGGCTCCTGCGAGGTCTGCTGGGCGGGGCCGAGGCCGAAGTGCTCGCGGACCCGCGTCTCGTACTCCGGGGTTATATCGTCGTCGCTGTTGAAGGTCGGGGAGTCCTTGACTTGATCCTTCGAAGCGGAGACCTCTATGGTGCTCGACTCGTGGTCTACGGTCGTCAGCTCGATCGGTATCAGGACCGACTTGCTGCTGAGGAAGCCGATGTTGACGCCGAGGTACTCCTCGCGGTCGTTCTCGTCTATGAACAGGTCGTCGACCTTGCCGATCTTCCTGCCCTCGTTGTCGTTTACCTTGTAGCCTTGGTACTTCTCTTCGAGCTCCCTGGCCCTGTCTTCGTCCACCGGACTCCTCCTTACCGCTGTAGAGCCCGCCATGTTACTCCACCCGCGGCCCCGAGTCGACGCCCGCGGAGCAGTGCGGCGGCAGGGTGCGGGAGATGTTCCCGAAGGAGGTGCCGCCCGGCCGGAGGCCGGACGGCTGGCTGACCTGCTGCTAGCGCTTCTCCATCGGCACGTAGTCCGTGTTACGGGCTCCGGTGTAGATCTGGCGGGGACGCGCGATCCTCATCTCCTCGTCGTTGAGGAGCTCGGTCCACTGGGCGATCCAGCCGGAGGTCCGGGGCACGGCGAACATCACGGTGAACATGTCCGTGGGTATGTTCATGGCTTCGTAGATGAGGCCGGAGTAGAAGTCCACGTTCGGGTAGAGCTTGCGGCTGGTGAAGTACTCGTCGTCGAGCGCTCGCTTCTCGAGTTCCACGGCGATCTCCAGCCACGGGCTATCGCGGCTCGTGGCCTCGAGCACCTCGTCTACGTGCTGGCGGATTATGCGGGCACGGGGGTCGTAGTTCTTGTAGACCCGGTGCCCGAAGCCCATCAGGCGCTCGTTGCCCTGCTTGACCCCTTCGAGGAACTCGGGCACCTTGTCCACGGAGCCTATCCTCTGCAGCATCCTCAAGACGGCCACGTTCGCCCCGCCGTGGAGCGGACCGTAGAGCCCGGCAACCCCGGCCCCGACGGCCGAGTACGGGTCCACCCGCGAGGAGCCTGCGACGCGGACGGCCGCCGCCGAGCAGTTCTGCTCGTGGTCGGCGTGGAGTATAAAGAGTACGTCCAGGGCTCTCGCCAGGCGCGGGTCCGGCTCGTAGCGGGGCTCGGCCATCTTGAAGAGCATGGAGAGGAAGTTCCCGGAGTACGAGAGGTCGTTGTCCGGATAGACGTACGGCAGCCCCAGGCTCCGCCGGTAAGCAAAGGCCGCCAGGGTCGGGACCTTGGCGATCAGCCGCACGGCGGCCATGTACCGCTGCTCCGGGTCGTCTATGTTCGCGGCGTTGGGGTAGAAGGTCGAGAGCGCGCCGACCGAGGAGAGGAGCATCCCCATCGGGTGGGCGTCGTGCCAGAAGCCGCCCATGAGCTCCTTTATGTTCTCGTGGATGTAGGTGTGGTGCGTGATCTCGTAGACCCAGTTCTCGAGCTGGGTCTTGTCCGGAAGGTGCCCGTTGACCAGCAGGTAAGCGACCTCGAGGTAGGTGGACTTCTCGCAGAGCTGCTCTATGGGTATGCCCCGGTGCTCCAGGACCCCCGCATCGCCGTCAATGTAGGTTACGGCGCTCCTACAGGCAGCCGTGTTGGTGAAGCCCGGGTCGTAGGTCATGAGGCCGAAGTCGTCGTCGGAGGTCTTGACCTGGCGCAGGTCCATCGCCCGGACGGTACCGTCTTTTATCTCGACGTCGTAGCTCCGGCCCGTGCGGTTGTCCGTTATGGATAGGGAGTTGTCGCCCGCCACGGTCGACGTCTCCCCACTGCCCTTGCTATGTGACTCGTTCGCCAACCTCGGGCCCCTTTCTCAAGAGCTTGTCTCGAATTTCCGGCCGGACTTCCCCGGCTCGACGGCCGGAGTGTGCGGCATGTACCTAGAATACTAATTATTGACAACAAAGAAAAAACCAAACCGGCCAATTATCCCACCAACCGGGCACTCCCCGGGCTCCGAAAGCTCGAAGTAGTTGCAAGAAGAGGCAAAACAGCCACCTTTTTCATAGTGTGCAACATTTCCGGGGCGGGAACGGGCGCGGAAGTGAAGCGAAACACTGAACCTTCCCCGCGCTGGTTGGGCTCAGCGGCCGGACTTTTGCATAGTAAGTGTATCCAGGGGAGCGGATAGCATGGAGGCAGCTTGAAATGTCGGTGAGGCGGCTATAACCTTCTGTCAAACGCCTCCCGCCCGCAGATCAGAGAGTTAACTCGGTATAAGGGACCGTTGTGGAAGGGAGAGGTAATCTTCGCCGGGCAGAGGGTGGTCTTCCGCAACCTGAGGAAGGATGGTAGATGTGGTTAACTTCGTAAGGCAGCACACCAACCCGCCGGTGTTCATTATCTCCCTGGCGGTGCTGGCGGCATTCACCCTTTTCGGCGCGCTCTTTACTGGCGTGATAGCAGATGGTGCCGGCGCCATTCAGGGCTTTATAGTCGACTACTTTGGTTGGCTGTACATCATAGGCGTGAGCTTCATGCTGATCTTCGTGGTGTTTATCGGCTTCTCGCGATACGGCAGGATCAAGCTAGGCCCGGACGACAGCCGCCCGGAGTTCAGCAACACGGCGTGGTTCGCGATGCTCTTCACCGCGGGTATGGGGATCGGGCTCGTGTTCTGGGGCGTAGGTGAGCCGGTCTTCCACTTCCAGAGTCCTCCTGTCGGGGAGGCTGAGACCGAGGCGGCGGCTCAGAACGCCATGAACTACACCTTCTTCCACTGGGGTCTGCACCCGTGGGCGGTCTACATCCTGCTGGGGCTGTCCCTGGGGTACGCGGCGTTCCGCCGGGGGCTGCCTCTGAGGCCTTCTTCCATTTTCTACCCTATCATCGGGGACAGGGCCTTCGGCCCGATAGGGAACTCCATAGACATCCTCGCGGTGTTCGGGACCATCTTCGGTCTCGCGACCTCCCTGGGGCTCGGGGCAACCCAGATCAACTTCGGTCTCAACTTCCTGTTCGGTGTCTCCGAGGGTGCGGGGTCACAGATAGCCATCGTCGGGGTGATTACGGCGGTGGCCCTGATCTCAGTGATGCTGGGCATCCACGGGGGCATCCGCCGGCTGGCCCTGATCAACCTCGTGCTGGCGGTGATCCTGGCCGCCTTCGTGCTCATCGCCGGGCCTACGCTGTACCTGCTGAACTCGCTGGCGACCAACGTCGGATACTACGTCCAGAACCTGCCGCAGACCAGCTTCAGCATGTACACCTACGCCGAAGGTGGCGCCGGTTGGCTCGGTGACTGGACCTTGTTCTACTGGGCGTGGTGGATCTCTTGGTCGCCGTTCGTGGGCATGTTCATAGCCCGTATCTCCTACGGCCGGTCTATCCGGCAGTTCGTGGCGGTAATGCTGCTGGCTCCGAGCGGCGCCTCTTTCGTGTGGTTCACCATCTTCGGCAACACCGCGCTTAGCAGCCTGATGGCCGGCGAGGGCGGCGGTCTCGCCAGCCTCGAGTCCGACGCGCGAGACGGCATGTTCGCTCTGTTCAGCCAGTTGCCCCTCGGAGCCCTGGGCGGGGTGCTCTCGTTTCTGGCGATCATAGTGGTGGCGTTGTTCTTCATCACCTCCTCGGACTCCGGGTCCCTGGTGGTCGACATCCTTACCAACGGTGGTGACCCGAACCCGATATGGCAGACGAGGTCCATGTGGGCCATCATCGAGGGTGCCGTGGCGGCGGTCCTGCTGGGTGCCGGCGGCCTGATAGCGCTGCAGACGGCCTCTCTCATCGCGGGCCTGCCCCTCACTGTAGTGCTGCTCCTGATGTGCTACGCGCTGTTGAAGGCGCTACAGCAAGAGCAACTCCCGGCGAGAGCGCCCGACGCGTTGCAGCCGCCGGAGCCGGGCCGGGCCGCTACCCGGCCGCGCGGAACCCCCGCTCCGCAGCAGGTGCGGTCCGAGAACCCGCAGGACTCCACCCGGAGCTAGGCTCGGAAGAGACAGGATACGGGAGGGAACAGCCCGCCGCGCTCTGCGCGGCGGGCTGTTCGTTTAATATACTGCCCGGGGGAGAGCCCGTCCTGTCCAGAGGGCCGAGAGAGAGGGAGAGCGAGTATGAGTAGATTGCAGAACCCGTTCAGGGGTTTCCTGGACACGATCAGCGAGACGAACCGTCAGTCCCAGCAGTGGATGACGGGCTCCGGAGTGGAGGCGGGACAGGAGAACCAGGAGAGGACCCACGCGACGGCCTGGATCCCGCTGACGGACATATTCGTCAGGGGCGTAGACCTCGTGATCCGCTGCGAGCTCCCGGGCGTGGAGCGGGAAGACATGGAGATTACGGTCTCCAAGGACACCCTGACCATTACGGGGAACCGCAGGGCCGACCCCGAAGGCGAGGACGACGCGAGCTTCTACGTGAGGGAGCGTAGCTGGGGGATCTTCCGGAGGACCATGACCCTCCCGGAGGGTATCAGCGAGAGCGACATAGACGCCGAGCTGAACAGGGGCCTGCTGGAGGTCGTCATACAGAACGGCGCTTCGGCGGCGAGGCCGCGCCAGATCCGGGTCAAGGACGAGCCCGAGTAGCCCGCGCGGGCTGCTCTGTGCTGTCAGCCGTCAGTTCCCGGAGTCTCTGTTAGCTGGGAGCTATATGCTCGCCAGCGCCCGCTCTACCGGTGTCTCGCCGGAGAATAGCTCGAACGTCTTGTGGTAGGTGTTTGGCAGGTCTAGCGCCACCGCGAACGTGAGCGCCACGTCCTCGCGGCTGACCTCACCCCTCTCCCCGAGCTCCGTGTTGACGGTAACATGCCCGGTGCCAGGGTCGTTGGTCAGGCTACCGGGGCGGATAATGGTGTAGTCGAGGCTGCTCTGCAGCAGGCGTTCGTCGGCCCGGGCCTTGGCGGAGAGGTATGGCTGCATCTTCTCCGGTCCCTCCTCCGGGGCCTGCACGCCCTGCGAGCTCAGCATCAGGTACCGCCGTACCCCGTGAGCCTCCGCAGCCTCGACCAGCTTCTCCGCACCCCCGCGGTCTACGGTCTCCTTTTTCGCGGCACCACTTCCCGGGCCGCCACCGGCGGCGAAGATCACCGCGTCGCAGCCTTCGGCGGTGTGACGGACCTCCCCCTCCAGGTCCGCGAGGACCGGCTCCGCTCCGAGATCTCTCTGTCCCGGCACCTGCGCTTCGTCGCGCACCATGCTCCGGACCTCGTGGCCCCTCTCGGCAAGAAGGCGAACGATCTGGCGTCCGGTCTTGCCGTTGGCCCCGGCGACGAGTACCTTCATAAATACCAGCCTCTCTCCGCTACGCAGTCCTCTGACGAGCCGTGCGCGGGGTAGCCCGCTCACACGGCCTATATACCCGGACTCGGCCACCGGCTACTCCTCAGGCTCCTTGCCGGTACGGAGCGTCACGCCTCTTCCAGCTCCGCGAGCACGGCACCGCCGGGGACTAGCGCACCTTCGGCGAAGGGCAGGGCTCGTACCCGGCCCCTATATGGGGCCGAGACCGACTGCTCCATCTTCATGGCCTCCAGGACGAGCAACAATTGGCCCTGCTCCACCTCCTCCCCCTCGCTCACCACGACCTCGACCACCGTCCCCGGCATCGGCGCTGTGAGGCTCGTGCGGCCCGTTGCGGAGCCGGCGCCCCCGGAGCTCTCCACCCGGGGAGGAGAAGGCCGCAAGAGCCGGTAGCTCTCTCCTACTACGGATACCAGTAGCTCCCGGCCGTCCTCCGCGATACCTGCGTGGAGGTTGGCGCCATCCACCGTGGCGTATAGGTGCCCATCACCGGCGGAGACTACCTCGGCGGCGACCTCCCGGCCGTTCAGGCTCAGCAGCAGGCTCCCGCCCTCTCCCCGCGCGGCTTCCACCTCGTAGTGCTCCTCGCCGGAAGAGTAACCGAGGCGTACCGCGCCTCCCAAACGCCAGGGCCCACCCGAAAACGGGTCTGCCGGTGCGGGATCCAGCGGCAGCGAGACCTCCGCCAGGGCGGCGAGCAGCACCGCCGACTCCGGCACACCGGCCGATCCGCCGGGCAAGTCCGTGAGGGAGTGCTCCTCCAGGAAGCCTATAGTGGTCTCACCCGCGGCGAAGGCCGGGTGCGCGGCGATACGCCGGAGGAGCGGGAGGTTCGTCGGCACCCCGAGGACCATGTAGCTCTCCAGCGCCCGGCGGAACCGCAGGAGCGCCGTCTCCCGGTCGGCCCCGTAGACCACGAGCTTGGCGAGCATCGGGTCGTAGTAGAGCGAGACCTCGTCCCCGCTCGCCACGCCGGCGTCGTTGCGGATGCCCGGTCCCTCCGGCGGGGCGAACGCCGACAGCCTGCCGCCCGCCGGTAGCGCCGTACCTTCCTCCTCGGCGTACAGACGGGCCTCTATGGCGCTGCCGCGAGGAGATACGTCCTCCTGCTGGAAGGGCAGAGCTTCTCCGGCGGCGACGGAGAGCTGGAGGTGTACGAGGTCCAGGCCGGTCACGAGCTCCGTTACCGGGTGCTCGACCTGCAGGCGGGCGTTCATCTCCAGGAAGTAGAACTCCTCGCCGTCCAGCAGGAACTCGACCGTGCCCGCGTTCCAGTAACCGGCCTCCCGCGCCAGCCGCACCGCCGCCCGGCCCATCGCCTCCCGCAGCCCGGGGTCCAGGGCCGGTGAGGGCGCCTCCTCCACCACCTTCTGGTGGCGGCGCTGGATCGAGCACTCCCGCTCGTAGAGGTGCAGGGTATTCCCGTGATGGTCCGCTATCACCTGGACCTCTACGTGGCGCGGGTCCTCCACTAGCTTCTCCAGGAAGACCGAGCCGTCACCGAAGGCCGCCTCCGCCTCCCTCCGGGCTCCCCGCACGGCCTCGATGAAGTCCTCCGGTCGGTGTACCGGCCGCATCCCGCGCCCACCGCCGCCCGCGCTGGCCTTTACGAGGACCGGGTAGCCGATACTACCCGCCTCCTCCAGGAGCCGATCCTCGCTCTCGTCCTCCCCCGCATAGCCGGGCACGGTCGGGACCCCGGCACTACGGGCGAGCTCCTTTGCCCGCACCTTCAGGCCCATCAGCTCCATCGCCTCCGGCGGAGGGCCCACCCACACGGCACCCGCATCCTCTACGGCCCGGGCGAACGGGGCGCTCTCGGAGAGGAAGCCGTACCCCGGGTGAACAGCCTCCGCGCCGGAGAGCTTGAGAGCCTCGATCAGGCGTCCAGTGTGGAGGTAGCTCTCCGCGGCGGGCGCCGGGCCTATCGGGTAGGACTCGTCCGCCAGGCGGCGGTGCATCGCCCGCTCGTCGGCCTCGGAGTAGACGGCCACGGTCCGGATGCCGAGCTCCCGGCAGGCCCGGATGACGCGGACCGAGATCTCCCCTCGATTCGCCACCAGCAGCTTGCCGAAGCTCATACGGAATCCGGGTAAATGATGCCATCTCTGGTGGGCTCGGGAGTCGGGAGGCGCGTCGCTCCGCTCGCTTCGGGAGTCGGGAGTCGGAAAAGACAAATACGACTCCCGACCTCCCGACTCCCGAACTCCCGAACTACAAAAGCCGCGAAGTAGTCGACCGGATTCCGTATCATCCCTCCCTCCACCGGGGCTCCCGTTTCTCCAGGGACGCCCCGAGACCCTCCTGTCCCTCCCCGCCGGTGCGCAGCCCGGCTATCCGCTGCGCCATCAGCCCCGCAAGCTCGTCCGGCGCGGCCCCTTCTATCTCCCGCAGGACCTCCTTGGTAGCCGCCTGCGCCGCGGGCCCGCCAGCAAGCAGCGCCACGACCTTCTCCCCTACCGCCGCGTCCAGATCCTCCTCCGGGACAACCTCGTGGACCAGCCCGACCTCCCGGGCCCGGACCGCGCCGAAGCGCTCGCCCGTGAGGAAGAGCGCCCGGGCGTGCGACAGCCCGATCTTGCGCACCACGAACGGCGCTATCGTGGCCGGGGAGATGCCGAGCCGCACCTCGGAGAAGGCGAAGCGGGCGCGTTCGGCGGCCACCACCACGTCCGCGGCAGCGACGAGCCCCACCCCGCCACCGATAGCCGCCCCCTGCACCCGCGCCACGACCGGCTTCGGGCACCGCTCCACCGACTCGAACATCGCCGCCAGCGCCCGCGCGTCCTCCACGTTCTCCTCGTAGGAGAACTCCGCGGTGTCCCGCATATACCCGATGTCCGCTCCGGCGCAGAACGAGCGCCCCTCGCCCGTGAGCACCACGACCCTCACCCCCTCCTCGGCCGAGACCTCGCCCATACAGCGCGTGATCTCCCGTATGAGCTCCGGGTTCAGGGCGTTGTGGGAGTCCGGGCGGGCGAGCTCGAGGGTAACTACCGCGCCCTCGTCTATCCTCCTCAGGTGCTCGTAGGCTGCCACGGCTACATCCTGAAGACGCCGTAGTGCGTCTCCGTCACGGGTGCGTTCGCGGCGGCCGAGAGGCCGAGGGCGAGGGCCATCCGGGTGTCCACCGGGTCTATTACGCCGTCGTCCCAGAGGCGGGTGGTCGAGTGGTAGGGGTTCCCCTCCTCCTCGTACTTCTCGAGGATCGGGCGTTTGAACTCCTCGCGCTCCTCTTCGGTCATCTGCTTGTCTTCTCTCTTGAGGTTGTCCTCCTGGACCGTGAGGAGGACGTTGGCTGCCTGCTCGCCGCCCATGACGCTTATGCGGGCGTTCGGCCACATAAAGAGGAGGCGCGGCCCGTAGGCCCTCCCCGCCATCCCGTAGTTGCCCGCCCCGAAAGAGCCCCCGATTATCACGGTGAACTTCGGCACGGCCGCGTTGGCGACGGCCATGACGAGCTTCGCGCCGTCCTTGGCGATACCCCCGGCCTCGTACTCCCGCCCGACCATGAAGCCGGTTATGTTCTGCAGGAAGACGAGCGGTATCCCGCGCGCGGCGCACAACTCTATGAAGTGCGTGCCCTTGAGCGCGCTCTCGGAGAAGAGGATGCCGTTGTTTGCCAGGATGCCGACGGGCTGGCCCATGATGCGGGCGAAGCCGCAGACGAGGGTCTCGCCGTAGAGCGGCTTGAACTCGTGCAGGCGGCTACCGTCCACAGTCCTGGCGATGACCTCCCTGACATCATAGCCCTGCCTGTAGTCGCTAGGGACGATGCCATAGAGTTCTCCGGGATCGTATCGAGGCTCCTCGGGCTCCTCGACGGTCCACGGCGGAGATTTCTCCACGTTCAGGTTCTCTATGATGGAACGGACTATGGCGAGGGCGTGCTCGTCGTTCTCGGCGAAGTGGTCGGCGACGCCCGAGCGGCGGGTGTGGACGTCGGCCCCTCCGAGCTCTTCCGCCGTTACTTCTTCGCCAGTGGCGGCCTTTACGAGGGGAGGACCGCCGAGGAAGATCGTACCCGTCCCCTTGACTATGACAACCTCGTCGCTCATCGCCGGTACGTAAGCTCCTCCCGCCGTGCAACTTCCCATCACAGCGGCGACCTGGGGTATACCCTTCGCGCTCATCTGCGCCTGGTTGTAGAAGATGCGCCCGAAATGCTCCCGGTCGGGGAAGACCTCGTCCTGCAAAGGCAGGAACGCGCCTCCCGAGTCGACGAGAT